>JAEYTU010000648.1 GCA_023433825.1 Planctomycetota bacterium | reverse complement strand
CTGCGGCTCAATGGCCGTTGGCAGCTCTGCGCGCGTCGGCGCGCAACGCTTCGATCTCCTGCTGCAACGTCTTCCACGCGTCGTCGGCTGCAGCGCCACCCTGACGCGTCAGCTCCTCGGCGCGATTGCGAGCGGCGCTGAGGCGCAACGAGAGCGCATCGAACGTCGGGCGCGTCGCGTCGGTCGCGCGGGCCTTCAAGTCCTCGATCTCCTTCTCGACCGACGTCAGCACGGTCGAGCTCTGGTCACGGAGCGAGCGCCACGAATCGGCCGGCGCGGCGGGGTCGTTGATCGTCGGATCGGTCGGTCGACGTTCGGCCGCGGACGAGTCCTTGTTGCAGGCAGTCAGGCAGAGAAGGCTCGCGGTGATTGCCGCGGTGAGGATTGTGGTAGGGGCTCGCATTGCAGTTGACCTCTTGGTGGATGGACTGGGAACGTCGCGAAGCATTGCTGCCCCGCCTTACGCGACGAGGGTGGGCAATCGGCCTGACGCGGGCCTGAAAGACTCCTGAAAACGGGTTCATTCCTGCGTCGGCATCGCGTTCCCGACGTGCATCGCGACTCGGCGGTCGATCGAATCCGCGGATGGCTTGGATCACGACGCACGGCGACGACACCGACGACCCGCAGGTTCGCGGCCTGTTCGCAGACGCGCGCAAACGCGCGGGGCGCGTCTACGGCATCGTCCGCTTGATGTCGGTGCAGCCGACGATCCTGCGCGCGTCGATGGGGCTCTACGCCGCGACGACGACGGACCCGCGCTCACCGCTGCCGCGTTGGTTCCGCGAGCTGATCGCCGTGACGGTCTCGCGTCGCAACGACTGCTTCTATTGAACGCGCGCGCACGAAGCGGACCTCCGTGCCGAGGCCCCGAACGACCTCCGCGACGCACTGCTCGGCGACGATCCCTCGCCGGTGTTGACGCCGGTGCTGCGGTCTCTGCGCGACTACGCGATCAAGGTCACGTCGACGCCGGCCGCCTGCTCGCGCGCCGACGTCGACGCGCTGCGCGCCGTCGGCGCAACCGACGCCGAGATCCACGCGACCGTGCAGGTCGCGGCGTACTTCGCGTACATCAACCGCGTCGCCGACGCGCTCGGCGTCGACCTCGAACCCGAGATGTCGCCGCCGGAGACGAACGACGGAACGACGCCGCGCGAGGGTTAGTCAGCGCGCGTCGAGTTCGCGCATCGCGCGCGGCGGTCCGAGCACCTCCATCAGCACGAACGCCGTCGCCGGGTCCGTGAGCGGGCCGAGCAGGTCGCGGCCCTTGACGAGGCGCCTGCCGACCCACGCCGGAGCCGCCGTGCGCGACAGTCGATTCGCGAGACTCTCGGCGAGCGGGCTGATCGAGCCTTCGCCGCGTCCAGCGATCGATCCGAGCGCCGGCGAACCGGCGGATTGACTGGTCAAGCGACGCGTGTCGGCGGCCTGACTGATCACGCGTCGCGCGTCGGCTTCTTTCGTCGCCGTCTCGGCGCGCCGATCGAGATCGCGACGCAGACCGCCGACGTTCGGCTCTGCGAGGCGCGACTTCCGCTCGGCCTCGGCGCGTTGCCGCTGCTCTTCGGCCCGGCGCGCTTCGACGCGCTGCTGACGTTCGGCGCGCCGGCGCGCGAGTTCGGCGTCGGTCTCGGCCGCTGGGGTCGCCGTCGGCGCACCGCCGAGCATCCGCCGGATCTGTTCGGCGATGTCGTCGGCGGAAGCCTTCCGCGGTAGTTCCTGCGACGCGCTCGTCGGAACCTGCGCCGTGCCCTGCACGGGTGACTGCGTGCCGGTCTCGGCGCGCCGCCGCTGTTCGCGGGCGCGCTGCTCGGCCTTCCGGATCAGGCTGCCGACCGAACCGAGGAGCCACCCGAGCAGCAGGATCAGCAGCAGCGGCTGCTCGAGCAGGAAGCGCAGCAGTTCGTTCACTGCCCGGTCTTCCCGCGATCGCGCTCTTCGCGGATCTGCATCTCCTCACCCTGCGCGATCTGCGAACGCATCTTCGTGTCCGACTCGATGTTCTTCATCCGGTAGTAGTCGAACACGCCGAGCGTTCCCTTGCGGAAGGCTTCCGCCATCGCCTGCGGGACCTCGGCCTCGGCGAGGATCAGCTTGGCGCGATTCGCCATGACCTCGGAGGAGTTCTCCTGCTCGGCGGCGACGGCCATCGCGCGACGTTCCTCGGCCTTCGCCTGCGCGATCCGCTTGTCGGCCTCGGCCTGGTCCGCCTGCAACCGCGCGCCGACGTTGTCGCCGACGTCCACGTCGGCGATGTCGATCGACAGGATCTCGAACGCGGTCCCCGCATCGAGGCCCTTCGCGAGCACGGTCTTGCTGATGCGATCCGGATTCTCGAGCACGTCCTTGTGACTCTCGGCCGAGCCGATCGTCGAGACGATGCCCTCACCGACACGCGCGATGATCGTCTCCTCGGTCGCGCCACCGACGAGTCGGTTGATGTTCGTGCGGACCGTCACGCGGGCGCGCGCGAGCACCTGGATGCCGTTCTTCGCCATCGCCGCGACCTCGGTCTTGCCCTGTCGCGGATCCGGGCAGTCGATGACCTTCGGATTGACGCAGGTCTGGACGGCTTCGAGGACGTTGCGTCCGGCGAGATCGATCGCCGCGGCGCGACGGAAGTCGAGCCCGAGATTCGCGCGGTCCGCGGCGATCAGCGCACTGATGACGTTCATCACGTTGCCGCCGGCCAGGTAGTGAGCTTCGAGCTCACGCACGTTGACCGGAATCCCAGCCTGCACCGAGCTGACCGAGGCACGGACGATGACCGTCGGGTTGACCTTCCGCAGTTGCATGCCGACCAGTTGGAACAGGCCGATGTCGGCCTTCGACATGTACGCCTGGATCCACAGGTTGATGAACCGGAGCAGGAAGATCAGCAGGAACAGCAGCAGCAGCAGCAGGAACGCAACGACCCACCAGACCCAGTCGATCTGTGCGCCGCGTTGCGACTGGGCGAGGGTGGCGAGAAGCAAGGATTGCATTGGCATCGACTCAGAACCTCAGAGGAATGCGGGACGACACCGTCAGGCGTCGGGTTGGACGGCGTCGGCGGACGGCGTGGACGACGTTGCGGACTGCACCGTGTGATCGCGGGTGACGACGACACGATTGGCGGTCGCCTCGAGGACGCGCACCGGTGTGCCGGCGGCGAGCATCTCGCCGCGCGTCATGACGTCGATCCTTCGCCCGTCGATCCGCGCGAAGCCGGCCGGGCGCAGGTCGGAGACGGCGACGCCGTGCTTGCCGACCAACGCCTCCAGACCGGGCTCGGCTGCGGCGGCGCGTACGTCGGCGGGGTCGGGGCCGGCGAGCAGGAAGCGGCGTCCGAAGCGGGTCCGAGGCAACAGCCGCAGCGCGAACATCGCGGTCGCCGGAGCACCGAGTGCGGCGCCGGCGAGGAACGTGAATCCGATCGCTTGACCGTGGTGCGTGAACGCGAGGAACACGGCGCTGACCAGCGCGACCGCGGACGCGATCGACAGGACGCCGAACGAGACCAGGAACACCTCGGCGACGACCAGCGCGAGCCCGATGACGACCAGGAGGACCAGGAACCCGATCGCGACCTCGCCGGAGGTGCCGGACGGAGGTTCGACGACGGGGGCGACGACGATCGTCCGCACGTCGACGGCGACGACTTGGACGCGGCGTCCGCGTTCGACGAATCCCGATTCGGCGACGACGTCGTGACGGACGTCGTCCAGTTCCATGACCCCCATCGGGCGAAGATCGGTCAGCGCCACGCCGACCTTCCCGACGAGGTCGGCCAATGGCGGCGCCGTGGTCGGACGCATCGCCATCGCGGCACCGGTCTGCGATTCGGGCGGCTGGAGCAACACACGGTTCAACAGCGGGACGCCGGGCAGGATCCGCCAGAACAAGGCACCGAGGACGACGACCGCGACCAACATCGCGGCGAGGTAGAGCAGGTTCTGCAGCAGCCAGTCGGACTCGGCCGCCGTCGTCGGCAGCACGAACGTCTGCTGCGAGAG
>JAEYTU010000559.1 GCA_023433825.1 Planctomycetota bacterium | reverse complement strand
TCTGCGAGGATTCCGTCGATGCAATCGAGCGGATCGCTGCGCGTCTTGCTGATCTCCCACGGCCTCCCCCCGCACGACCTGGGCGGTGTCGAGCAGCACGTCGACGGACTCGCGCGCGCATTGCTCGCGGCGGGGCACGAGGTCCACGTCTACGCGAAGACCGGACGCAGCGACCTCCCGCAGGGAACGCGCGTCGACGACCCCGCGCACGCCTACGCGACGACGCGTGTCGTCTATCGGTATGAGCACCTCGCGTCGCTGCGTGACCTGTATCGCCAACCCGTGCTCGACGCGGCGTTCGACGCATTCCTGTCGGAGCGAGCGTTCGACGTCGCGCACGTGCACCACCTGACGGGCATGTCGACGGGACTCGTCGACGTCCTGCGTGCGCGCGGCATTCCGGTCGTCATGACGTTGCACGACTACTGGTCGATCTGCCCGCGCGGACAGATGTGGCGGAGTGATGGCGTCGCGTGTGCCACCGTCGAACCGTCGCGCTGCGCCACGTGTCTGACGCCGACGTTCGGTGGCTGGCTGCCCGACGGGCGCGGCGCCGAGGTCGTCGCGGAGATGCACGCCGACGCCGTCGCGACGTTGTCGCAAGTCGACCGACTGGTCGTCCCGTCCGAACGCGGGCTGCCACCGTTTCTCGCCCTCGGACTCGATCGCGAACGTTTCTCGGTCGTCGAGAACGGCGTCGACACGGTGCGTCTCGCGCACGTGCCCGCGGTTCGTCCGGGCCGACCATTGCGCGTCGGCTACCTCGGCACCGTGATCCCGAGCAAAGGTCTCGACGTGCTCGTCGACGCCGTTCGCCAATTGCCGATCGGGTCCACGACGCTCGCCGTGCACGGCAACGTCGTCCCCTATCACGGCGACGCGACGTTCGCGACGAGGGTCCTCCAACGATTGACCGCCGCCGATCGGGTGACGCTGCACGGGCCGTACGGCCTCGACGATCTCCCGAGACTCCTTTCGCAGATCGACGTGCTCGCGGCACCGGCGCTGTGGCACGAGACGTTCGGCCTGACCGTCCGCGAAGCACTCGCGGCCGGCCGACCGGTCGTCGTCAGTCGGGTCGGTGGACTGCAGGACGCGGTGGCGGACGGTCAGCAAGGATTCGTCGTCGAACCCGGCGACGCCGGCGCACTTGCCGCTGCGCTCGGTGCGCTGCTGATCGATCCCGGTCGACTCGCGCGGATGGGCGAAGCAGCGCGCCGCGGCGCTCGGGGGTTCGCCGAGATGGCGGCCGAGATGATCGGCGTCTATCGCGCCGTGGTGTCGACACGACGCCCGCGAGACTCTTGACCGAGCAAAGCGCGTTCCATAGCCTTCTCGCCCTTCGTCGGCCGCCCGAGCACGCGATCCGCGGTCGCGTCCAAGCGACTCCCCGGCCACGCCAGCACTCCGTACGAGGACGAGATCCCGGTGACGCAGTCAACCCCTTCCGAAACCCACGCCTCCCCGCTCGACATCCTGGCCGGCGAGCTCACCGCAGAGAAGCTGCGGCAGTTCCGTCGCGCGATCTTCCGCTCGGTCCACGACCTCGAGAAGTTGCGGGACTGGATCTCGAGCCCGATGGCCAGCGGACTGCCGCGCGGTCTCGCGTTGTGGATGCTCGGCCGCCACAAGGACGCACTGCCGCTCCTCGCCGAGAAGAAGTCGAACCCGGTCGTCGCCGACTGCATCGCGCGCTCGCACTTGGCGCTCGGCGATCTCGACGCCGCCGACAAGTGGCTGACGGCCGCGAAGACCGACCCGATGCAAGCCGCGACGTCGCTCGACGTGCTCGTCGCACGCGGGGATGCCGAGAAGGTCGAGAAGGCGCTCGCGTCGCTGCGTGACGTGCTGACCGCGCCCGACGCGCAGTACTACGACGGCCGGTTGAAGGAACTGCAGCACGACGTCGAGGGCGCGATCGCCAGCTACGACCAAGCGCTCGTCGTCGACCCGCAGCACCAGGGCAGCCTGTTCCGCCTTGCGTTGAACGTCGATCTGCGGGGCGAGGACGAGGAGGCGCGCGAGCTCTACGAGCGCGCGCTGATGATGCCCCCGGTCAACAGCGCCTGCGTGATCAACCTCGGCATCCTGTACGAGGACATGGGCAACTTCCGCCGCGCGATGCAGTGCTTCGATCTCGCGCTGCAAGCCGACCCCGAGAATCAGCGCGCGAAGATGTTCCGCCGCGACGCGTCCGCGGCGCTGAACATGTACTACGACGAGGATCAGGAGCGGAAGGAAGACAAGCGCAACAAGATCCTTCGCACGCCGATCAACGACTTCGAACTGTCGGTCCGGAGTCGGAACTGCCTCGCGAAGATGAACATTCGCACGCTCGGCGATCTCGTGAAGAAGACCGAGGCCGAGTTGCTCAGCTACAAGAACTTCGGCGAGACGTCGCTGCTCGAGATCAAGGAGATCCTGCGCAACAAGGGTCTCCGTCTCGGCATGCAGCCCGACGAGTTGTTGAACCGCGAACTCGGCGACGAGGCCGAACTCGTGCTGGACGACACCGAGGATTCGCCGGACCCGAACAGCCCGGATCCGACGAAGCGGCCGGTCAGCGAACTCGACCTCTCGGTGCGCAGCCGCCGCATCGTCGATCTGCTGAAGATCAAGACGATCGGCGACCTGTCGTCGAAGACCGAGGCCGAGTTGCTGGCGTGCCCGAACTTCGGCCAGACGTCGCTGAACGAGATCAAGACGAAGCTCGACGAACTCGGACTCGCCCTGCGCGGGTGAGCTTCGCCAAGGCCGCAGACGATGTACGACCACCTCTGCGGTGAGTTGACCGACCGCCACGCGACTCGCGCCGTCGTTCGCGTGGCGGGCGTCGGCTACGAGCTGAAGGTCCCGACCGGCTCGTTGCGCGACGCTCGGATCGGCGACGCCGTGGTCCTGCACACGATCCTCGACGTCGTCGACGGGATGCCGCAGTTGCTCGGCTTCGCGAGCCGTCCCGAGCGTGAGATCGCGCGCCGGCTGCTGACCGTCAACGGTGTCGGTCCGTCGATGACGATCGCGATCCTCAGCACCTACACGCCGACCGAGATCGCCGGCGCGATCCTGCGCGGCGACCATGCCGCGTTGCGACGGATCAAAGGCGTCGGGACGAAGACCGCGGAGCGCCTCTGCATCGAGCTGCGCGACCAGATCCACAAGCTCGACCTCGGCACGGTGCCGACCGAGCCGCTCGTCGCACTGCTCCCACGGTCACAGGAGGACGCCATCGCCGCGTTGGTGACGCTCGGCTACTCCGAAAAGGAAGCCCGCGAACGCGTCCGAAAGGTCGTCGGCGAACAGCCCGACGTCGAGACCGAGGCGCTGGTCAAGATCGTCCTCCGGGGTTGAGTCGCGCTTCGGCGCCGTCGCCGGCCATCGACAACTCGGATCGCGCTCCGTCTACTCGCGCGACCATGAGACATCCCTCCGCAGGTCAGGCCCTCTCCGCGACTTTCGCGGTCCTCGCAGCGAGCGCGCTTCCCGCGCAGCTCGAAGTCGGCGCGGCGGCCCCCGCCGTCGAGTTCAAAGCCGCCATCCAGACGAGCGCGCGTTCGCTCGCCGACTTCAAGGGCAAGGTCGTGATGGTCGACCTGTTCGCGACTTGGTGAGGCCCCTGCGTCGCATCGGTTCCGAAGCTGAACGAGCAGTACGAGAAGTACCGCAGCAAGGGACTGGTG
>JAEYTU010000534.1 GCA_023433825.1 Planctomycetota bacterium | reverse complement strand
GCATTCGCCTGTTCGTGCGACGCAGCCGGTTGAAGCACGTCGACGCCGAGACGCTCGTCGCGCTGCACGAACGCAGCCTCGCCGCGCTGGCCGACGAGTTCGCGACGCCGTACCCGTTCGGCAAGCTCGATGCCGTGTTGCTGCAGGGGTTCCCGTACCGCGGGATGGAGCACGCCGGCGCGATCTTCTATCGCGAGAGTTCGCTGGTGTTCGACCACGCGCCGACGGTCGACGAACGCGTGCGGCGCAGCGTGCTCGTCTACCACGAGGTCACGCATCAGTGGTTCGGCAACCTCGTCACGATGGCGTGGTTCGACGATCTGTGGCTGAAGGAGGGCTTCGCGACGTTCTACGGCTATCGGATGCTCGATCGGCTGGAGCCGGAGTCGGATGCGTGGTTGCGTTTCCTGCAGCACGTCAAGCCGGCCGCGTATCAGGTCGACGTCACGCCGGGCACGACACCGATCTGGCAGTCGCTGGCCAACCTCGCCGATGCGAAGTCGGCCTACGGACCGATCGTCTACAACAAGGCGCCGGCCGTGCTGCGCGAGCTGTGTGCGCGCCTCGGCGACGAACGTTTTCGCGACGGTGTGCGCGCGTTCCTGAAGCGGCACCGCTTCGGGAACGCGAAGTGGACCGATCTCGTGCGCGCGCTCGAAGCGTCGTCGTCGACCGACATGGCGGCGTGGTCGGCGCGCTGGATCCTCGATCCGGGAATGCCGCGCGTGACGGCGCGACACGACGCCGGCGCGAATGCCATCGTCGTCGAGCAGCGCGCGGTCGACGGCAGCGATCGCGTCTGGCCCCTTCGCCTCGATCTGCTGGTCGTCGACGAAGACGGGTCGACGGCGACGCTGAACGTCGACCTCGACGGCGCGCGGGCGACCCTGCCGCGTGCGACGCGCCCTGCGGCGCTGCTGCTGAACCCCCGCGACGTCTGCTACGGGCAGTTCGTCCCCGACGCGGCGTCGACGCAGTGGCTCGTCACGTCGCTCGGTGCGCTGACAGATCCACTCGCGCGCTCGGTCGCGCTCGCGAGCCTGTTCGAAGCGGTTCGCGAAGCCGAGCTCGACCCGCGCGTGTTCGCGGGACTGGCGATCGATCGGCTCGCCGTCGAGACCGACGCCGAGTCACGGCGCTGGCTGACCAGTGCGTTCGCGACCTGCACGCGGCGGTGGATGAGCGAGGCTTCGGGGACTCCGTTCGTCGAACGGCTCGCGTCGCTGTTGCACCTGACGATGGACGCGCAATCGCCGTCGGCGCGCGTCGACGCGTTCCGCTTCCTCGCACGCCACGCGACCGACGATGCGACGATGCGACTGTGCGAAGCAGTGCTGACGACCGACGGCACGCCGCCTCACGAACTCGCGCTCGGCGCGCGCGATCGCTTCCTGGCTGCGACGGCGTTGATGGCGGCCGGGCGCGGGCGGGATGCATTCGACCGGCTCGCCGCGACCGACGATCCGGAGACGACGCGCCTCGCGTACATCCACGGCGCCGCCGAGCGAAGCGCGGACGCGAAGGCGCAGTGGTTCGCGTCGTACCGCGAGGCCGGCGAACCACCGGAGCAATGGATGGCCGAGAGCCTGCCGTTCTTCCACTTCCCAGGTCAGTCCTCGTTGACGCTTCCGTACCTCCGCGACGCGCTGGACCTCGCGCTCTGGGTCAAGGCGAACCGACGGATCTTCTTCCTGCCGACGTGGCTCGACGCGTTCGTCAACGGTCATGCGTCGGCGGAGGCGCTGGAGATCGTCGAGACGTTCCGACGCGACGCCGCCTTGCCCGACGACGTCGACCGCAAGTTGTTGCAGGCGCTCGACGGATTGCGGCGAGCGGTGCGGATCCGCGCGAAGTTCGGCTGACGGATTCGCCGATGGCGTCGCGTCCTGTCGGCGGCTTCCCGAACCGCAGCGGTTGGGGCATTGTGCGCGCCTCTCCGTCGCGCCTCTTGCTCGTCTCTTCGATCCGCTCGTGATGCTCCGAACGTTCGCGTCGCTGCTGCTGTCGTCGGCTGCCGTCTGTGCGCAGGTGCCGCAGCATTCGTTGGCGCTGATCAACGATCCGCGATCGCACGGTCAGGTCGGCGACCGATGGCTGTCGCTGAACGAGGCGATCCAGCTCAGCAATCAGTCGCTGCCGATCTCGGCGCTGTCGCCGGAGGAACTGGCGCAGATCAGCGGGTTCGGTGACATCGCGTTCGCCGAGATCGACGTCCGCGTCGTGCCGACACTGACGCTCGAACGCGACCTCGACCCGATCCTCGATACGTATCACGGCTTCCTGCTCGGCGGCTCGTTCGGCGTGCCGGTCATCGACGTCAACGGCACGCGCGGCATTCGCGCCGACTCCGACTTCTGCGACTTCCGCAACCTGACGATTCGCGGCGGCCGGGTCGGGATCGTGATCAACCAGAGTCGGACGCTGTACGGCTCGCTGATCGAGTCGGTGACGTTCGAAGGGCAAACCGAGTGCGCGCTGCGGATCCTGCTGGCCGTCGACGGCGGCGACACGCGGGTCAACGTCGCGCGGTGCACGTTCCGCAACGTCCCGACGGCGATCGAGTTGCAGGACGTCGGACGGAATCGCGGCGGCGGCCTCGGTGCCGACGTGTTCTTCTCCGACGTGACGGTGATCGGCGGCAGCGTCGGCATCGACGTGACGCTCGGACCGGGCGGGCGGACGACGTACACGTTCGAGCGATGCCTGTTCGACGGCACGGCGAATGGGATCCGCTTCGCGCGATTGGCGCCGACGAGTGATCGGATGGTCGTGCTCGACGCGACACACGTGACGAGCATCGGCGCCCAAACCGGGTTCGCGTTCGAAGGTCATGCCGCCGGCCGCGCGGTGTTGACGATGCGGATGCTCGATCTGGCGCCGGCGGTTGGCGGCACGGCGCTGCGGATTCATCCGCTCGGCGCCGACACGACGACGCAGCTCGAAGACTCGCGGCTGACGGAGAGTGTCGAGGTGCTCGGCGGCGCGGGGCCGATCGTGGCGATCGGCAACCGACTGACGAACTGTGCGCTCGCGATCGGCACGACGGGCGGAACGCCGAGCATCGTCGAGACCGTGATGTCCGGCGGCACGACGACGACGCGTGGCACGGTGGCCGTCGAGATTCGCGAGTCGGTGATGCTCGGCGGTTCGCTGCAGGCTCAGACCGTCGGTGCGAACGTCAGCGACTGCTTCACGACGGCGAGCGTCGCGGGCACCGTCAACGTCGTTCGCCCGCGAAGCGTCGCGCACCTCGGATCGATGGACGTGCAGCCCCGCGCGCCGCGAATCGGCACGAACACGACGTGGTCGGTCGACCTTCCGCCGGGGCTGTCGGCGTTCTTCGTCGTCGGGATCACCGACGAGTTCCCGCAGTTCCTGCCGCGTCCGCTTCGCTTCTACTGGTTGCCGACGACCGAGATCGTCGTGCCGGTCGCGCTGCGCGGGCAGACGTCACTGCCGGTGCCGATCCCGAACGACACGACGATGGTCGGACTCGACATCGTCGTGCAGGCAGCCGTGGTCCCCGATCCGGGAGTCGCGGCGCCATGGATCGCCTTCCCGCCCGGCCGCCGGTTGCGCATCGCGCCGTGACGCCGGACGGCGTCGCACGATTCGGCGGTCAGGCGAGCGCGCTGCGATAGGCGGTCAAGTAACCCTCGAACTCGGCGTCTTCGCTGAAGTGGTCGCTCGCCTTGCGTTGCGCGACGGCGCTGATCGCCGCACGCATTCCAGGTTCGGCGACGAGGCGTGCGAGCGCGTCGGCGGCGCGGGCCGGCGTCTGGAACAACATCCCGTCGACACCGTGCTCGACGGCGACGCGGGTCGCGGGGATGTCGTAGGCGATCGGCGGGACGCCGAGCGCGAGTGACTCGAGAAGTGCGTTCGAGAGACCTTCGCGCTCGCTCGTGTGCAACGTCGCGGTGGCGGTGGCCATCAGCCCGAGGGCGTCGTCGTGCGACAGGTGCGCGAAGTGGTGCGCCCATGAACGCGTGGCGAGGAACTGCGCCAACGGCTGTGCGAGGTCGGCTTCGAGCAGTTCGCCGATCAGGATGTAGCGGAGTTCGGGCACGCGCTCGCGGAGTGCGTCGACGACCTCGAACGCCCACGGGAAGCCCTTCACTCGACGAACGCCGGCGACGTGGACGACGGTCGGGTGGTTGCCGGTGAGTCCGAGTCGTGATTGGACGTCGTTGCCGACCAGTTGGACGTCGACGCCGTGCGGCACGACGAACGCACGCGTCGGCATCTGCGGGAAACGCGTGCGGACCCGTTCGATCTGGTGCGCGGTCAACCCGGTGACGACGCGTGCGCGTTGCACGGCGGCGCCGATCACCGGTGCGCGGTCGGGGTCGTCGAGCGCTTCCTCGGCGTCGGTGCCTCGGAACGACAACACGATCGGCTTGCCCGTCTCGGCGCCGATGCGGGCGGCGATCGGACCGCAACGCCAAGCCTGAAGGACGTGGACGACGGTCGGATCGAAACGTTGGACGCGTTCGATCGCAGCGGGCTCGTCGTCGGCGCCACTGACGACGGCGACCTCGACTTCGAGACCTTCGGCGGTCAGGCGGCGGACCAGACGGCGCGCGGCGACGCTGTTGCCGCGCGCGTGTTCGAGCGGAAACGGGACGACGAGCAGGATCTTGGGGAGTCGCACGTCGCCGTCGAACGCATGGCGGACGAGCGCCTCGGCGAAGCGACGATCGCCCCGTTCGCTCGGCCAGAGACCTGGCATCGAGTTGACCTCGACGACGAGACGTTCGTGGTCGGCTTCGATGCAGTCGACGCTGCCGAAGCTCAACCCGCACGAGTCGAGCGCGTCGGCGGCGATGCGTGCGAGTTCGGGCGTTCCGGGGATCTTCTCGGTGCGGCCGCCGAACCGCGGGTTCGTGCGGAACTCGTCGGCGGCGGGATAGCTGCGGAACGACGAGACGAGTTCGCCGCCGACCGAGAGCAGGGTCACCGACGACCGGTGCGGCACGAACGACTGGATCATCAACGTCTCGCGCGGACGGAGCTGATCCGCGAGCGTCAGCATCGAGCGAAGCGTTCCGAGATCGCGGCAGACGGAGACGCCCATGCCGCCCCAACCGATCGGATGCTTGAGCACGACCGGGAAGCCGCCAACGGCCGCGACGGCGTCGGCGAGTTCGGCGCCAGGCTCGGAGCTCGCGCGGATCGCGACGGTCGGGAGCGACGGGATCCCGCGGGCGGCGAGCGCGAAGTGCGTCGCGAGCTTGTCCTCGGCCCGCATCAACCCTGCGGCCGTCACCAGACAGTGAGCGTCGGCCGCGGCGAGCCCGCGAAGCAGGCCGGCGAACTGGGACAGGTCGGAGGTCGAACGTAGATCGGCGCGCGGCACGGCGACGCCGCCGAGCGGCCACGTCGGAAACATCGCGCCGCTGACAGCCATCGCGATCCGGTCCGCGGCGACGACGCGACACGCATGTCCGAACCAACTCGCGACTTCGCAGAGCAGTCGGTTGCTCCGCTCGTCCGCGTTGTTGCCGTACGGCGAGCTGTTCAGGATGACGAGTTCGCGGCGCATCGGCGTCACTGCTCCTCCGGCAGGTTCGGGCGACGAAGTGGAGCGTCGGCGCGGCAGTGACGCCAGTCGGAGAGTTCGATGCCGTGCGAGCGCAGCAGGAGCGGCAGGTCCGGTGCCGTGAGTGCGGTCAGCTCGACGGCGCGTTGACCGCGATAGCGCACGGCGGGAGGCAGTCCGTCGGCGGTCCCGGGATGCACCATCCACTCGGTCAACCCGAGCGGGACGCAGCGGATCGCGGCGCGGAGACGTTCACTGGTCCAGAACGGGCGGCGGCCGGCGCCGCCGACGAACGTGTCGGCGCAGGGAATTCCCCGACGGATCAAACAGCGGCGCAGGCGGCGGGAGTCGGCGCGGATCGGCAAGCCGGTCGCGGTCATCTCGCGGAGGAGGTGCGGGTGCCGGACGTGCGTGTGC
>JAEYTU010000517.1 GCA_023433825.1 Planctomycetota bacterium | reverse complement strand
GGAGCAGGACGTGCAGATCTCGACGCATGTGGATCGCTTTGGCAATCGTCGGTCCGGGCGTGCAGACGCGACGAACGACCAGCGTACGGTCGAAGACGTTCCGACGGCGAACCGACAACGCCGACTTGGCCGGTCGACGGGCTCGGGATTCCCCGCACCGATCCGCTAGAACTCCCGCCCCACTCCCGGCCCCGAATCCGAATCGATCCCAGATGAGCGACATCGTCAGCGTCCATGCTCGTGAAGTTCTCGACTCCCGCGGCAACCCCACCGTCGAGGTCGAGGTCGAACTCGAATCCGGTGCGCACGGCCGGGTCATCGTTCCGTCCGGCGCGTCGACCGGCGCGCACGAGGCGGTCGAACTGCGCGACGGCGAGAAGCGGTACGGCGGCAAGGGCGTCGAGACCGCCGTCGCCAATGTCAACGAGGAGATCTGCGAGTGCCTGCTCGGCCATCCGGCCGACGAACAGGCGCACATCGACCAGATGCTGTGCTCGCTCGACGGCACGCCGAACAAGGGGCGTCTCGGCGCGAATGCGATCCTCGGCGCGAGCCTCGCCGTCGCGCGCGCCGCGGCGATGGAGGCCGGCCTGCCGCTGTACCGCTACATCGGCGGCGTCGCCGCGCGGCGGTTGCCGGTGCCGATGCTGAACATCCTGAATGGCGGCGCACACGCCGACAACAACGTCGACTTCCAGGAGTTCATGGTCATGCCGGTCGGCGCGGAGACGTTCGCCGAAGGGCTGCGCACCGGCGCCGAGATCTATCACGCGCTGAAGAAGGTCCTGAAGCAGAAGGGCCTCGGCACCGGCGTCGGCGACGAAGGCGGCTTCGCACCGAACCTGCGCTCCAACGCCGAAGCGTTCGAGGTCATCCTCGAGGCCGTGCACATCGCCGGCTACAAGCCCGGCGAGGACGTCGTGCTGGCCCTCGACGCCGCCAGCAACGAACTCTGGCGCGACGGGCGCTACACGCTGGCCGGTGAGAACCGAACGCTCGATTCCGACGGCCTGATCGCGCTCTACCAGCAGTGGAGCACCGACTACCCGATCTTCTCGATCGAGGACGGGCTCGCCGAGGACGACTGGGACGGGTGGACGAACCTGACGAAGACGCTCGGCGACCGCGTCCAACTCGTCGGCGACGACCTGTTCGTCACGAACACCGAGCGTCTGCAGCGCGGGATCGACGAGGGCGCCGGCAATGCAATCCTGATCAAGGTCAACCAGATCGGGACGCTGACCGAGACGCTGGAGGCGATCGGATTGAGCCATGCGAACGGGATGCGGGCCGTGATCTCGCACCGCAGCGGCGAGAGCGAGGACACGACGATCGCCGACCTTGCCGTCGCGACGAATGCCGGTCAGATCAAGACCGGCGCGCCGTGCCGGACCGATCGCGTCGCCAAGTACAACCAACTGCTGCGGATCGAGGAGCAGTTGGGCGACGCGGCGATCTACGGGATCGGCTGAACCGCGCGGTCACGCGCGGTCTGCCGCGCACGGAAGATTTCGCGCGACCGCCTTGGGGACCTCCCTTCCTGCGGGGTGGGAGTTTCCCTAGGCTCCCGCCCTTCCGATGAACTGGCCCAACGAGCCGCGACCCCAGGGCCGGCCACCGTCGACGGTGGTCGAAGCCGGGGCGCTGGAAGCGATTCCATCCCCCGCCGCACTCGTCGACGCGCGCGGCATCTTGATTGCGACCAACCGCGCATGGGGCGCCCTCGCGACGCGCCTCGCCTACCTGCCGCCGTTCGTTCGCCCCGGGACTTCGTGGCTCGGCAAGTCCGGCGGACTCTGGCAGAACGCACCCGACGACGCCGACGTCGAGTTGCGCCGACTCCTGCAAGGCCATCGCGCGCATTGGCACGCGACGCTGCGCACCGATCTCGGCGTCCTCGGCGACCTGCGAATCGCGCGCAATGGCACCGGCGCACTCGTCGTCCTCGACAAGCATCCGAACCACGAAGGGATCGACCCGCTCGACAGCTTCTTCGAACTGTCGCTCGACATGCTGTGCGTCGCGTCGGCCGAGGGGACGTTCACGCGCGTCAATCACGCCTTCACGACGTCGCTCGGTTACCGCGAAGAGGAGTTGCTGTCGCGGCCGTTCCTCGAGTTCGTGCACGAGGAGGATCGCGAACGCACGGTTCGCGCGATGACGCAGCTGAACTCCGGACAGCAGGTGTTCGCGTTCGTCAATCGGTACCGCACGGCCGACGGTCGGTACCGGTGGTTCCAGTGGTACGCAGCGCCGGCCGACGCGAATCGCAACATCTACGCGGTCGCGCGCGACGTGACGGACCAGAAGCGTTTCGAGGAACGGCTGATGCGCAGCGAGGCGCACTTGCGCAACGCGCAAGAGGTCGCGCACGTCGGCAGCTTCGAGTTGTCGATCGGTGGCGGCGAGGATCTGTGGTCGCCGGAAGCGTTCCGGATCGTCCGCCGCGCGCAGGAAGCCGGACCGTTGCCGCTCGCCGAGACGATCGAGCGCTACGTGCATCCGGAGGATCGCGCGCGCGTCCGCGCGGCAGCCGAGGCGGCCGTCGGCTCGGGCACCGAGTTCGCCGTCGACTTCCGGGTCGTCCGTGAAGACGGCGAGATCCGCGAGGTCCACTGCGTCGGCGAGCCGCGACGCGGTCCGGGCGGCCGCGAGACGACCTTGCTCGGAACGTTGCAGGACGTGACCGAGACGCGCCGCGCCGAGGCCGACCGTAAGGCGCTCGAACTCCAACTTCGCCAGTCGCAGAAACTCGAAGCCGTCGGCCAGCTTGCCGGCTCGATCGCGCACGACTTCAACAACATCCTGACCGCGGTGCTCGGCTATGCGGAGTTGATCCGCGATCAGCTCGAACGTGGATCGACGAAGGCCGAGCACGCCACGCCGCACCCGGCGACGCAGAGCATTCTCGGCTCGATCGGACAGATCGAACGCGCAAGTCATCGCGCCGCCGATCTGATCCACAAGCTGCTGACGTTCAGCCGGCGGCGTGCCTCGCAGCAGCAGGTGCTCGAGGTCAACACGGTCGTCGACGAGGTGCTGCCGATGCTGCAGCGCCTGCTGACCGAGAACATCGCGCTGCGGTTCGACCGGGACCCAGCGGCCGGTCATGTCCACGTCGACGCCGGCCAACTCGAACAAGTGCTGTTGAACCTGATCGTCAACGCGCAGGACGCGATGCGCGGCAGCAGTGGTCAGCTGACGATCCGCACCGGTCAGGTCGAGTACGACGCGACGGCCGCCGCGCGTGCGCGCGTCGCGCCGGGACCGTTCGTCCGTCTCGAGGTCTCGGACACCGGCACCGGAATGCCACCGGAGGTGCGCGAGCGGATCTTCGAACCGTTCTTCACGACGAAGGCGCCAGGACGTGGGACCGGACTCGGACTGTCGACCGTGCACGGCATCGTCCGTGGCAGCGGTGGCACCATCGACGTCGACTCGGAGCCCGGTGTCGGGACGACGTTCCGCATCGATCTTCCGCGCGTGCCGGCGCCGGCCGCCGTCGCGCCGCCGCCGCCGCCGACCGCTTCGACGACCTCCGGCGGTGCCGAAACGGTGCTCGTCTGCGAAGACGAGGACGCCGTGCGCGTGCTGCTCGAACGGATCCTGACGTCGGCCGGCTACCGCGTTCTGCTCGCGCCGAACGCCGAGGAGGCGCTCTCGCAAGCGAAGGCGCACCCCGGCCGGATCGATCTGCTCGTGACCGACGTCATCCTGCCCGGCCTGCACGGACGCGAGCTCGCCGCATCGATCGTGCAGATGCACCCGGAAGCGCGAACGCTGTTCGTCTCCGGCTACGCCGCCGAGCAGTTCGAGAGCGAGGCGCCGGACCTGCTCGAGAAGCCGTTCACACGGTCGTCACTGCTGACGCGTGTGCGCGAACGACTGGACGCGACGGTGTGAGCGGACGCTGTGATCTGACGACGTGAGCGGGCGGTGCGAATGCACGGCGTGCGACGGCGCGCAGCGCACGGTGACATGAACGCAACGTCATCCGAGCGCCTTGACGCCCGTCGACGACGCCTCGACAGTCCGTCGCCCCTCGTCCGTTTCACCCTCGCGGGTCACACCACTCATGTCGGACCTCCACGCCCTGATTCCGTCCTCCCACCGTCGTCGCACACTCGCCGGTCTCGCGGCCGTCGGCGGCTTCGGCGCACTGCTCGCCTTCCCGGCGCCGACTCGTGACGCACAGACGCAGGTCGCGACGTCGATGGGTGTCAGCGCACCATTGCGAATGGCCGCGAACGCAGCGCCTCCGCCGCCGACGGCGCAACTGAACTTCCCGACGCAGGGGCCGCGACCCGGATCGCTGCGGCTCGTGTCGGCGTTCCCGAACGTCGGCGCGTTCTCGCGGCCGGTGTTCCTAGGTCACGCCGGCGACGGAACGGACCGGATCTTCGTCGTGCAGCAGGCCGGCCAGATCTTCGTCTTCCCGAACAACCCGACCGGCACGACCCGCACCCAGTTCCTGAACATCCAGAGCAAGGTCAGCTCGCCGTCGACGACCGGCGGCAACGAGGAAGGCCTGCTCGGCCTCGCGTTCCATCCGAACTACGAGACGAACGGCTACTTCTACGTCTACTACAGCGCGGCGAGCCCGCGCCGCTCGGTCGTCGCGCGCTACCGCGTCAGTCAGACCGACCCGAACGTCGCCGACCCGGCCAGCGAGTTCATCCTGATGACCGTCGCGCAGCCGTTCTCGAACCACAACGGCGGATGGATGGGCTTCGGTCCCGACGACAAGCTCTACATCGCGCTCGGCGACGGTGGCAGCGGCGGCGATCCGCAAGGCAACGGCCAGAACACGAACACGCTGCTCGGCAAGATCCTGCGCATCGACGTCGACACGACGACCGGCGCGCTGAACTACGGGATCCCGCACGACAACCCGTT
>JAEYTU010000475.1 GCA_023433825.1 Planctomycetota bacterium | reverse complement strand
CTCCAGCAACACCGGCGGAAGGTCGACGACGGCATTCGCCGGAAGGTCGACGTCGATCACGGCCGGGACGAATCCTGGCGCCGTCACGACGAGCCGGGATCGGCCGGCCGGGAAGTCGATCAGCTCGAGCTCGCCGCCGTTGAGTTCACGCCCCCGCGTGACCACGCGACGCTGTCTGCGGATCGCTTCGTGCGTGTCGGCGTCGACGTCGGTCGGTTCGGCGCTGTACAGGACGAACGGGACCGGGCGCCGGCCGCGCAGGGACAGCACGCGCGTTCGGAGCACGCCACGCGGCGGCAGCGCGACGTTGATCAGGACGTTCGACTCTTCGCGGCGAACGGTCCGGCGCGCCATCGTCTCGAGTTCCTCGACCAGCACTTCGATCTCGACGTCGGTGTCGGGGACCTCGAGCCGGAACCGTCCGCCGGCGCTGCCGTCGAGCTTCATGTACGCGCCCGGCGCACCGGGAACGCGCACGATGGCTTCGCGCACCGGTTGGCCGTCGAGATCCTCGACGACGCCGGTCAGCTCGCGCCCCGCCGGGATCTGCAGCACGACGTCGTCGATCCGTTCGCCTGCCGAAACGCTCAGCAGTTCGGCGCCGTGCACGACCGGCAGCGTCGAATAGTGCGCGCGCACGCGGTACTCGCCCGCCGGCAGGCCGCGGATCCGGAAGCGGCCGCGCGCCCCGGTCACTTCGACCGCGACGATGTCCTGGCCTCGACTCGCGAACACCAGCGCACCTTCGAGACCGCTCGTCCCGCGCTGGATCCGGCCGCTGATCGTCGCCGGCTCCGCCAGACGAACGTCGGGCAACGTCAGCTCGCCGCCCGGCGGCGGCACGGTGACCTGCGCCGAGCCGAGTCCGGACAGGCCGAGGACGAAGTTCAGCTTGATCGGTCCGGCAGGCAACGTGCGCAGCGCGAAGCGTCCGTCGCGATCGGTGACGCCGGCGAACAGTTCCTCGGCCTGCGGCACGCGCCGCAACTCGGTCGCGCCGATCCGGACGCCGGCAGCCGGAGCGCCTTCCGCGTCGAGCACGCGGCCCTGCACGACGGCGGGAAGATCGAGCGACAACTCGAGCGTGGTCTCGACGTCCTCCGTGATCTCGACCTGCACCTCGCGTCCTCCGCGCTGCGCGACGACGAAGCGATCCCCGCGCAACGACAACGTCGCCGTGCCACCCGAGAACCTTCCGGCGAACGTGAACGTCCCGTCGGGTGCGACGGTCGTCTCGGCGATCTCGCCGCCCGAGGTCGTCAGGCCGAGGACGAGCCCGGCGGCCGAGCGCGGCGACGCGACGCGGCCGCGCACGGTCGATCGGCCGAACAGTTCGAGGCGCTTCTCGGTGACCGGCTCGCGCAGCGACAGCACCGGCGTCGCCGTCGAGTAGTCGGGGTGGCGCACTTCGAGTTGGACGTTGCCGGGACCGAGGCCGCTCAGCACGAAGCGCCCCTGCTCGTCGGTCGTCGTCTCGAGCGGCACGTGCAAGCCGCCGTTCCACGCGTTCGGGTACAGCCGAAGGGTCGCCTGCGCGATCGGCGCGCCGTTGCCGGTCGCGACGACCTGCCCGCGCAGTTCGAAACCACGCTCGCCGAACTTCAGCACCGCATACCCGGTCCCGACGGTGACCGTCGGCAGGCTGGCGGGTTGGAAGTCGGGGTGTCGCGCCGTCAGCCGCCCGACGCCGGGCGTGCCGCCGGGGAACGCGAAGAAGCCGCGGCTGTCGGTGCGCGTCGACTCACCCTGCCGCCGACTGCCGGGATTCGGTTCGAGGCAGACTTCGCAGTTCGTCAGTGGCCGGTTGGCCGGATCGAAGACCTGACCGCGCACCGAGTGACCGGGCCGCAGCACGACCCGCAGCATCGGGTCGTCCTCGGGCGCGGGCTCGCGGACCTTCGCGAAGTCCCGACCACGCACTTCGACGAACAGGTCGGGTCCGCGCCGCGTGCGGAAGCGGAACGTTCCGTCCGAACCGGTCGACACGGTCTCGACGAGCTCGGTGCGCGGCCGCGGCCACGGCGCGGTCGCGCGCAGCAGGCGCACTTCGACGCCCGGCCGCGGACGGTCGAACACGTCGAACGGGGCGACGACGATCCCGGCGACCGACGCGTCGCCGGCGTCCTCGATCTCGGCCTCCCGCGGCGGTGTCGCCCCCGACGCGGCGCTGCCCGACGCGCTCGGCCGCGCGTCCGGCGCGCGCACAGCCGAAGGCCCGATCTCCGTCGGCGGGCCGTCGACGACGCCGACCCGCTGCCAGACGACGTAGGCGAGCGTCAGCAGCGACAGCACGAGTGCGAACCACGCGAACTTCTTCATCGGTCGGACGGGAACGGTGAGCCGCGGTCTGTGGTCGGTGGTCGGCGCCGAATGTCGATCTGGTGCATCACAGGTTGGCGAAGGCCTCGCGCATCGACAGCCACGGTTCGGCGTCCAACGGCGCGAGCCCCGCGACGAACTCGTCGAGGAGCGCCAGCAAGCGGTCGCGACACTGCGACCAGTCGGCGCAGGTTTGCCGCGCTTGCACGGCTGCGAACCGCGCCCGCTCCAGATCGCCGGCCCGAGCGCATCCGAGCATCCGCAGCAGCAGCGGCTCGGGGTGGTCGGGATCGATCGCGAGCCAGCGGTTGGCGGCGTCCAGCAGGTCTTCCGGGCGGCCGACCGCGTGCGCCACGAGGCCGCGCAGTTCCGCCGTCGACGACGACTCGGGCGTACGTGCGAGCAGCGCGTCGATCGAAGCGCGGCCGCGGCGCACCCATTCGGCACCCGGTGCGAGCCGCAGGAAGCGCACCCAGGCGTCGACCTGGAGCGCGTCGGGCATCGGCGTGCCGTCGGCGAGCAGCGCTTCGGCGCCTTCGGGTCGACGCAGGATCGCGAGAACGTGATTCCAGCACTGCAGCGGTGACGCCGGGTCGATCCGATCCCGCAGCAGTCGCTGCGAGTCGCCGAGGATCCGTTCGCGGGCCGCCGTGTCACCGACCGAGGGCAGCGCCTTCGCGACCGCCGCGGCGATCGTCGCCTCGACGCCGACCGGACCGGCGACGGTGCCCGGCGGTGTCCCGCCGAGCAGCGCAACGGCCGCCGCGTGCAGCGTCCGTCGATGTCCGTAGCTCATCGGCACGTCGATGCAGTGCGCGTCGGGCGAGCGCTGGATCCCGGCGAAGTGCAGCATCAGCCGCCCCGCCGCGCGCGCGGCGCCGACGGGTCCGCGTTCGACCTGTTCGGTCACCTTCGCGATCAGCGACTCGGGTCCGCTGGCGGGTCGCCAGTCGAGGAACGTGTCGAGCAACTGCGGGAAGAACGCGCCTTGCCGCAGCATCCCGGCGCGCACGAGGTCGAACCGCGCCGCCTCCGGTCGGCCGACGGCGGGCGTCAAGTTGGCGATCGCACGCGCGACGTAGTCGACGTACAGCGTCAGCACGGCCGGATCGTCGCCCGCGCGATGGCGCGTCGTCGCGGCTTGGATTCGCGGCTCGAGCGTCCGCAGTGCGGCGAGCCCGTCGCCGCGCGACAGCGCCGTCAGAACGTCGGGATCGACCGGTGCTCGGTACGCGGCACGGATCGCAGC
>JAEYTU010000468.1 GCA_023433825.1 Planctomycetota bacterium | reverse complement strand
GTTCACGGCTCTCGTGTTCGTCCGGTCGGCGGCGGGTCACGGCGCCAGCGACAGATAGACGTCGAAGCGGATCCGCCGACCGACGACGGCAGGCGTCGAAGTCGGCACCAGCGGCGGATCGTCGCGGTGGCGTTTGACGACGACGCGGCGACGTGCGACCCGCATCGCGCGTTCGACGAGGACGGTCGTCGCCGTGACCGGATCCGGTCCGAGCAATCGGCGCAGCAACTGCATCGTCTTCTTCGGGAGCGCGGTGCGGCCATCGCTGGCGAACATCGGGTCGAAGTAGACGACGTCCGGCCGCGCGTCGGTCGTCGCCCCGCGGTCGAACGCCGCCAACCATTCGGCGGCGTCGAGGCAGCGGCTCTCGATCCGCGCGGCGACGTCGGCGGTCGTCGCGTCGGCGCTGGCTCGCGCGCGCGCGAGCGCGTCGTCGAGCAGCGCGTGCAGCACGGCGTGTCGTTCCAACGCGATCACCGAATGCCCGGCGGCGGCGATCGTGAACGCATCGCGCCCGAACCCTGCCGTCGCGTCGACGACGCGTTCACACGTTCGGCCGAGCGCGCGAACGAGCGGCTGTGCGCGGGACGACCAGCGGCGACGTTGCGCAGGCTCGTCGAAGTCGATCCGGATCGGCGCCGCGGAGCCGGCGTCGACGGTCGTCAGGTTGAGTCCGTCCGCTTCGGCGCGCAGCACGACCGCGTCTGCCGCGCCGGCGCCGGGTGGGGGCAGTCGAACGAGCCCGAGTCGGGCGGCGATCGACCGCAGTTCGGGGGTGTCGCCGTCGACGTAGATCACGGCTGGGGATGACGTTGGCATGACGTGGGGGATGAAACTCGATTCAGGAGATACGGGAACATTTCCCGTTCGATTGGGGAGACTCCTGATCCGATCCGGTGGCAGTTATGCTCGCCGGGACCTTCGATACGCCGCTACGAACGGCGTCGCTCTCGTCTCCTCCTCCCACGGCTCCCATGCGAAGACTCCACCTGAAGCTGTTCTACCTGCGCACACGACTGAAGCGTGAGCCACAGGGTGTCACAGCCAAGATCCTCGGCGTTCGTCCCGCAACCATGTCGCACCTCGAGCAGGGACGGTCGCTCCCGACGCTGCCGATGTTGCTCGCGCTGTGTCGTCACTACGACGTCGCACCGAGCTACCTGCTCGACGACGACCGTCCGATCGAACCGCAACCGCGCGATCGCTGGTCGGAGCGCAACGCGATGCTGTGTCGCGGCGACTGGCTCGAGATCGCGCCGACGGATTTGCAGAAATCACGCGACGGTGCCGTGCTGTGTCCGATCCGCGAGGGCGCCCGTTTCTACGACGACGCCGGGATGCAACGCCGGCTGCAGTGCGGTGACGACAAGGACGCCGTCGTCCTCGAGAAGTCGCTCGCCACGATCGGCCGCGAGAACGACATGGTGCTGGAACGCGCGCTGACGCGCGAACTGCACTCGCAGCGCAAGCCGCGGCAGCGACCGCGAAGTCTCGTCGGTGGTCCTGCGGGAGCACGCGACGCGCATACTGCCTGACGTGGATCCCGACCGTTTCGCCGCATCGTGTCCGACGCGTCGCTTCGGTCGCGCGCTGCACTGGTATCCGGTCACCGATTCGACGAACGATCGCGCGATCGCGGCGATCCGCGCCGGCACGGTCGCGACCGGTGACGTCTTCGTCGCCGAACGCCAGACGCGTGGACGCGGGACCGGCGAGCGTTCGTGGTACTCGAACCACGGCGAAGGACTCTGGTACTCGCTCGTCGTCCACGAACCGGTCGCCGTGGCGCCGCTGTCGTTCCTCCCCGGCATCGCGCTCGTCGACGTTCTGCGCCGCGACTACGGCGTCGACGCCCACCTGAAGTGGCCGAACGACGTGCTCGTGGACGATCGCAAGATCGCCGGATTCCTCGTCGAGAGTCAGCAGGCGCAAGACGGCCGCCTCGCATGGGTCGTCGGTTGCGGGATCGACGTCAACCAGCGCGACTTCGAGCCGCAGATCCGCGACATCGCCGTCTCGCTGCTGCTGTGCACCGGACGGGCGCACGCGATCGACGAACTGCTGCGCCGACACCTCGTCGCGATGGAGCGGCTGTACGACTCTGGCGTCGACCTGGTCGCCGCGTGGCCGTCGCGCGCGCGGATGATCGGGCGATGGATGTCGGCGCGGGTGCGCGACCGCGAGAGCCACGTCTACGTCCACGGTTTGACGCCCGAAGGTCATCTGCGCGTCGAGCACGAGGACGGCCGCCGCGAGACCTGGGTCTCGCACACCGATCTGTCGCTGCGATTCGCGCAGCGGTTCGAGCCCGACTACGGCATCGGTGGCGTCGACAGCGGCCAACTCGGTCCCGCGCGATAGGCGAGTCCGCTTCCCTGTGCGCCAGTGCGGCCGATGCGCCGCTCGAACAGCGCGACGATGCCGGCGATGCCGTTGTGGTCGGGATCGTCGGCCGAACACCACAGGTGCTCGTCGCGCAGGATCCGCGTCAACGCACGCCGCCGCAGTGTCGGTGCGATCTCGTCGATCGCGCGCGGCAACACGCGATCGAGGTCGTCGACACGCGCGCGGTGGGCGACACCGGCCGCGCCATACAGCGTCCGGCCGAGCACGACGGTCGGCGTGCCGCACAGCAG
>JAEYTU010000375.1 GCA_023433825.1 Planctomycetota bacterium | reverse complement strand
CGCCGCGCCCCCCCCCCACGACTGGCACGCTCAGTCGGGCAGCAACGCGAGCAGAAGGCCGACGTTCTCCGCGAGCGAACTGCTCGGGTGATCGTCGCGTAGCGCGACGAGCGCGTCGCGTGCGCGTCCGTGCGCGCCGGCGTCGCCGTGAGCGATCGCGGCCATGGCCCGGAAGTACTCGACGGCGCCGTCGTGCGCGCTCGGATCGGCGTCGGTCAGCAGTCGCTCGGCGTCCTCGGCGCGGCCGCCGCGGAACGCGAGCATGCCGAGCACGAACGCGGCACGCGGCGTCGCCGCGGTCGCCGCGTCGAGTTGGACGAGCAGTCGCGACTCCTCCGGATCCGGATCGGCACCCGAGCGCGCGCGCAGTTCGCCGGCCAGCAACAGCGCGTCGACGTCGCGACGGTAGACGTCGATCCAGCGCAAACAGGCCAACGCCGCCTCGACGTTCCCGGCGTCGGCCAGCAACCGCGCGCGGAAGTGCCAGACGCGGAACAGCGACGGATCCTCGCGCAGCAGCGACTCCGTTCGCCGCATCGTCGTCGTTGGCGTCTCGAGGCGGGCCAACCTTTCGAGCGACGCGACGAGCCGCAGCTCGTCGGTCTCGCGTCCGGCACGGAACCAGTCGACGTGGTCGGCGAGGAGCTTCAGCGACCGCGCGACGCGGGCCTCGGCCGCTGCGTCGCGACGTTCGGGAATTGGACCAGCCGTCCGGACCTCGTCGTCCAGTGTGAAGTGGACGGCCGGCCCGAACGGTCCGTCTTCGGCGAGGACCTGGGCCGCCTTGCGTCGCACTGCGGCGCGGATCTCCACCGGAACGTCCGGCGACGACGCGAGCTGATCGGCGTGGCGGAAGAACATCGCGAGGAAGCGTTCGCGACGTTCGGCCCCGAGATGCGGCTCGAGGTTGCGCAGCAACGTCATCGCCTGATCGAACCGCCTCGATTCGATCAGCGCGTCGAGTTGTGCATCGCCGGCGCGCGACTCGACCGGATACAGCGTCCAGAGTTCGGCGAGCAGCTCGGCGCCACGCTTCGAGTCGCCGGCGTCGAAGAACCGCTTCGCGACGTCCTGGCGGATCCAAGCCATCAGGCGCGGCGTCGCGAGGTTCGGCAGGCGCACGAGCGTCGTGCTGACTTGATCCGGCAATCGGAACTCGGCGAGTCGCGCCGGGTCGTAGGCCGCCAGGATCGCGACCAGCGCGTCGTAGGTCGGCGGGAAGTTCGGGTGCTCTTCGCTGAGGCGCGTCAACTCGTCGATCGCCGCCTCGGGCAGCTTCGCGGCGGCGTGCGCCTGCGCCCACAGGAAGCGTGCGACGACGTTCTTCGGGAACGCGGCGCGCAGCTGCTCGGCGCGCGCGGCGGCGCGTGACTGGAAACCGGGCGTCTCGGTCAGCGTCAGCACGTCGAGCAGCAGTTCGCGTTCGGCCACGAGCTGCCGGATGTCGCCGACGACCGGCGCCTCGCGGTCGACGAGCGCGCGGAAGCACTGCAGTCGGAGGTCGTTCGGCGTCTTCGCGAGCTGATCGGCGAGCCAGCCTCGGGTGCGTTCGGCGCGGTCGAGACGCACGAGCAGTCCGGCGGAGGCCCAGTCGGTCGCACGGTCGGCGGCGAACGCCTCGTCGGCTTCGGCACGCCGCTTCTGATCGAGCAGCAGCAGCGCCAACGGGATGCCGGCCGCGCGTCCATCGGGGAACGCCAGCGCCGCCGTGAAGTGCTCCTCGGCCGCGATCAGGTTGCCGAGCTCCATCGCGAGTCGGCCGGCGAGCAGGTAGTCGGCACCAGTTCGATCGGCCGCCGTCGCGGTTCGCGCCAGTGTCGGACGAAGCACGGCGTAGGCCGCCTTCGCGCGGCCGAAGCGCGACAGAACGGTCGCGACGCGGAGCGCCGTGTCCCGGTCGTCGCGCAGCAGTTCGCCGACGACGCCGGCGATCGCCTCGACGGCGGCGGGAGGGCCGTCGGCGTCGAGCAGCAGCAGCTGTGCGCCCGCGCGCGCGGCCGTCGGTCGGTCGGCCGCATGCGTCGCCGCGAACAGCGACGTCAGCACGCGACGCGCGCCGTCGCGAAGTCCCGCCGCAGCGAAGACCTCCGCTGCCGTCAGCAGCAACTGCGGCTGCATCCGCGCGCGCGGCACGGCACGACTCGCGACCGACGTCGCGGCGGCGATGTCATTGCGGCGCAACGCCGACGACATCAGCGCAGCCGCGAGTTCCGGATCCGGACGATCCGCCGGAGCCGAAGCTCGTCGTCCGTCTCGCGCCCGCAGTTCGTCTTCCAGCAGTTCGGTCAGCGTCGTCGGTGCGCGTGTCGGGACCGGCGTCGTCGCGATCTCGAAGTACAGATCCGAAACCGGTCGCTTCGCGATCGCGCGCGCCTGTCGCAACAGTTGCAACGTCTCCGGGTCGTCGGGGTGATAGCCGCGCGCGTTCTCGAGCGCAGTGATCGCCTGCGGGGCGTCGTCGAGCGCCAGCGCGGCGCGCGCCTGCAGCAGCCGCGGCGTCCGTGCCCACGGGAACGCCTGTGCGGCGCGCCGAGCGCTCGCCTGCGCGACGTCCGGGACGCCCTTCGCGAGGGCGTGACGTGCGAGTGCGATCCACAGCACCGGGTCCGGAACCTCGATCTTCGGCAGCGTCGTTCCCATCCCGACGCAATGCGACAACAGCGCAGCGGCGTCGCGGCCTTCGCTCGCGAACTTGCGATCGGCTGCGGCGACGTGCACCAGCAACACGTGCTCGTCCTGACTCGCGATCGCGCGCGCCGACATGGCGTCGTTCAGCGCCGCGCTGCCGTCACCGCGCTCGAGGTGCCAGCAGGCGCGCCACAGGAACGGCTCGGCGGACGACCCGCGGAACTGCAGCCACGGTTCGAACGCCGCGCGCGTGCGCTCGGTCGCATTCGTCCGCAAGTGCGAACTGCGCAGTCGCAACTTGCAGGCGAGCGGAAGCAGGTCCGTCGCACCGCTCGCTTCGCGAACTTCGAGGTAGTTCAGGAAGTGCCCGACCTGGTTCCAGACCTCGTCGTGATTGCCCTCGAGGTCGGCGGTCAGCGCCGAGCAGAGGTTCGCCTCGGGGCCGAGGTCGAAGCCGGTCGCCAGATGCACCTGCCACGACTCGTCGACGCGTGCGCGCATCGCGTCGCGCTCGCCGAGCGCGTGGAGTGCCCGTGCCTCGACCAGGATCAACTGCGCGTAGGCGCGTGGCAGCTTGCGCTCGCGCGCGCGCGCGACAGCGACGCCCGGCGGCAGGAACGATCGACAGAGTTCGCGGACGGCGGTGTGACGACCGGCTTCGAGGTGCGTGCGCGCGGCGTGCAGCGCCGCTTCGAGCGTGTACAGATGGTCGAAGCGCTGCAGGTAGATCGTCGACAACGCGACCAGATCGTCGTCGCGACGGCCCTGCTGCAGCGCGTAGGCGATCCCGCGATACGCACCGACCGGTGTGTGATCGGGATCCGCGAGGCTCTTCGCGAAGTGATCGAGCGCCGTCTTGATGCCGCTCCGGATCGGCAGGATCCGCGTGCGGTACTCGGTGACCTCGGCCGGTCGCCGGCTCCGAAGGATCCGATCGAACGTCGCGCGTCCGCGCTCCCCCTCGACGTCGCCGTCCTGTCGATAGAGCCACGTCTGCAGCGCCTTGATCGCCGTGTCGAGCTCGGTCGCGTCGAGTTTGCGGCCGAGGTCGGCCACCAGTTCGCGCACCTGCTCCTGATAGATCCGCTGCCAGGCCTCACCGGCGAGTTCGTGCGCGCGGCCGTCGTCCGGATGCTGTCCGAGGTGCGCGAGCACGGCCGTGCGCGCCGCCTCTGGTTGGCGGTTCTGCAGCAGCACGTGGACCTTCTCGAGGACGAGGTCGCGCGATTGGTCCGGGTGCTCGTTCAGCAGTGTGTCGATGTCGACCAGTGCGCGCGGCAGGTTGCCGCTGCGCCGCAGCGCGTCCTGGCGAAGTCGCAGGATCCGGACGCGCAACTCGGCGTCGGGCGTCCTCGCCAGGGCTTGCTCGGCACGGTCGAGATGGCGAATCGCTTCGTCGAAGCGGCCCGCGGTGACGGCGTCCTCGGCTTCCGTCACGACGGTCTTCGGGCTGCTGAACCCGGCGAGGGCGTAACCGACCGTCAGCGCGAGGACGAGCATCGCGAAGCCGACGAACACGAGGAGCGTGCGACGCAGCATCTGCCGTGGGTTCTTAGCAGTGCCGCCCGGTCGCCGCCATGCGGTCGACCCCTGGCTCGAAGCGGTTGTCGACGATGGCGTTCATTGCAGTCCGTAGCGGCGCATCTTGTTGAACAGCGTGCTGCGGTTGATGCCGAGACTCTTCGCCGTCGCCTGCCGGTTGCCGTCGTGCGCAGCCAGTGCGCGTTCGATCAGCAGGCGTTCTGCGGGCTCGATGGCGTCCTTCAACGGCAGCAGATGGGCGTTCGGCGCGAGCAGGCCGCGGGCGTCGTCGTCGACGCGAACGGCCGGTGCGCCGCCGAGATCGTCGGGCAGGTCGGCGACCTGGATCTCGTCGCCCTCGCAGAGCACGACGGCGCGTTCGATCGCGTTCTCCAACTGGCGAACGTTGCCCGGCCAGCGCGCGCGTTCGAGCCGCTGCATCGCCGTTGGATGGATCCCGCGCACGTCCTTGCCGGTCTCCTTGCGGATGCGCCGCAGGAAGTGTTCTGCGAGCAGCGGGATGTCGTCGGGTCGATCTCGCAGCGCCGGCATCTCGACGGCGACGACATGGATTCGGTAGTAGAGGTCCTCGCGGAAGCGGCCGGCCTTGACCTCGGCGCGCAGATCCTGATTCGTCGCGAGGACGACGCGGACGTCGACCGGGATCGTCTTCGTGTCGCCGAGGCGTTCGACGATCCGGTCCTGCAGCACGCGCAGCAGCTTGACCTGGAAGCCCGGGGACGACGTGCCGATCTCGTCGAGGAAGATCGTGCCGTTGTGCGCCGCCTCGAACTTGCCCGGACGGTCCTTGACCGCGCCGGTGAACGCGCCGCGCATGTGACCGAACAGCTCGGACTCGAGCAGCGTCTCCGGGAGCGCGCCGCAGTTGACCTCGACGAACGGCCCCGCGCTGCGGCCCGACAGCTCGTGCAGCGCGCGCGCCAGCATCGTCTTGCCGGTCCCCGACTCGCCGGTGATCAACAGCGTCGTCTTGGCCTTCGCGACCGCACGGACGGTCTTGAAGATCGCCTGCATCCGCGGGTTCGTCGCGACGATGCTCGAGAAGCGCCCACGGTCGGCGAGCGCGGCCTTCAGATCCTGGTTCTCCCGGACCAGCGCGACGCGTTCGCGCGCGCGTTCGACGGCGAGTTGGAACTGATCGTCGCTGAACGGGCGGCTCAGGAAGTCGGCCGCGCCGTCGCGCATCGCGCCGACGGCGTCCTCGATCGTGCCGAACGCCGCGCATAGGATGACGGCGAGATCCGGACGCTGGCGCCGCGCCTCGAGCAGCAGCGCGGGACCGTCGATCCCGGGGAGTTCGCGTTCGGCGACCAGCAGGTCGAATTCGTGCTCCTGCAGCGTCCGCAGCGCGCGCAGTCCGTCGCCGAGCGCCTCGGCCTCGTGGCCGGCGTCCTGCAACAGGCGACGGAGGTGCCGCTGCTCCTCGGCGTCGGGATGGACGATCAGGATCTTGCCCATGTCGCGTTCGCGCGACGCGCGTCGCGTCGGCGCGCCGTCTATCGGCCGGACCGCCGGGCGAAGTGACCTCGAGAATCGAGGATGGCGTGCCGCGTTCCGGCTCAGGGTGCCGGCAGGCTCAACTCGAATCGGAGCCCGCGCTCGTCGACGCGGCGTGCGGTCGCCTCACCGCCGAGGCCGAGAACGATCGTCTGGACGAGGAACAGGTTCAGGCCGTGCGGCGACGCCTTCAGGACCTTCGTCAGGTAGTACGGCGCGAACGTGCGCGGCAGCTGCCAGTCGAGCGCGGAGGCGTGTTCGAGCGACAGCGCGATCGTGACCCGCCCGGCGTCGCTCGTGACGTCGATCCGCGGCGCGGTTCCGGCGGCCAACTCGGCGCCGACCCGCAACAGGTGCAGCAGCACGGCGCGCATCAGTTCGACGTCGCCGAGGACCTGGATCGGTGTGGCCGCCGGCTCGGCGACGACGAACGTCACGCCGGACTGTTGCTGGACGAGGCGGACGGCCTCGTCGACCAGCGGTCGGACCGGGATCGCGTGCGTCAACCGCCGTGGCGTTCCGGCCCGCGCGAGGATCCGGATCCGGTCCATCGTCGCGCCGATCCGCGTGATCCCTTCGCGCATCGCCTGGATCTGCGCCAGCCGCGCCGAGTCCTTGGTTGCCTCGAGATCTGCCGCGAGCAGTTGCAGATTGCCCTGGACGAACTGCAGCGGGTTGTTGACCTCGTCGGAGAGGCCGCGGAGGAACTCGTGCAACGTCGACAGCGCGTTCGACGAACCCTCGGAGCGTTGCGCGGCCAGCAGGACCGCCAACTCGGTCCGTTCGATCGGCGTCGCGAGGAACGCGGCGCCCAGGGACTGCGCGAGCGGTCGCGTCTGGACCTCGCGACTGCGCGGTGCGACGACGACCAGCCGGACACCCGGGATCAATGCCGCGAGCAGCTCCAGTGCACCGATCAGTCGCAGGTCCGGCTCGGCACTCGCGACCAGCAGCACCTGCGGGGCGAACGTGACGATGTCGGCGACGTGGGCCCGCAGTTCGTCGAACCGCCGCACGACCGGACGGTCGAGGAGCCCGTGAAGGAGGTCCGGTAACGGCGAATCGGGTTCGCCGACCCAGGCGATGCGGGTCGTCGCGGTCATGCAGTGTGTGGGGCGGCGCCCGTCAATTGCGAAACCCTACGGGAGCTCGGCGGGTCAAGCGAGGACGCGAAGTGTTGCGAAGCCTACCGCGCCCTCCGGCCGATTCGCTTGCACCTCGCGAGCCCACCGTGCCGATACCCGTCGGCATGGCAGCTTCGCAACCGGGGACGCCCGCCTGTCCGAGGTGCGGGAAACCGATGCTCGATCGCCGGTGTTCCGACTGCGGACATGCCGGGATCCAGTTGTCGGCGCTGCCACCGCTGCCTCCGGGCACGACGGAGCCACCTCCGCCGGTGCGGTTGGTGCGCGAATACAAGGGACCGACGGTTCGAGATGTACTTCTCGCGAAGGAATCCGAACTCGCGCGTCTGCCGGCGCGGGTCGCAGCCCTCGAACGCGCCGTCCAACGCGGGGACTACGCGGCGGCCGATGCGGCCGCCGACGGCGCGCTCGACGGGCTCGTTCAGGCCGTTCGCGTGCCGCGGCACCGGCCGCGGTGGTTGCTGACGATCGGGCTCGTGGCGTGGATTGCGATCACCGTGCTGCTGATCGCGCTCGCGCGATGACGCGACACGACGCACTGGCTCCGCGGAACCAGTCGCTATGCTCCGCCGCCCTGTGACGAGGAACGCCGAGACACGCGCGACGACCGGCGCCTCGCCCGCGGTGGACATCAGCGTCGTCGTGCCGGTCTACAACGAGGTCCGCAACGTCGCCGCGCTGTGCGATGGCGTCTCCGAGGCCATGGCCGGGTTCGGGCGGTCGTTCGAGATCCTGTTCGTCGACGACGGCAGCCGCGACGGCACCCGCGCGGTCCTGCGCGAGCTCGCCGAACGGAACCCCCAGGTCCGCGTGGTCCTGTTCCGCCGCAACTACGGGCAGACGGCCGCGATGGCCGCCGGATTCGAGCACGCGCGCGGTGGCATCGTCGTCAGCATGGACGGCGACCTGCAGAACGACCCCGCGGACATCCCGCGCCTTGTGCAGCGCCTCGAGTCCGGATTCGACATCGTCTGCGGCTGGCGACGCAATCGGCAGGACCGGTTCGCGACGCGGCTGTTGCCGTCGCGGATCGCGAACCTGCTGATCTCGCGCGTCACGAAGGTCCCGATCCACGACACCGGCTGCTCGCTGAAGGCCTACCGGAGCTGGGTCATCCGCAATCTGACGCTGTACTCGGAGATGCATCGTTTCATCGCCGCGCTGGCGGTCGGCGGTGGGGCGCGCGTGGCCGAGGTGCCGGTGCGTCACCACCCGCGCCGACACGGCGTCTCGAAGTACGGCCTCGGCCGGATCTTCCGCGTCCTCGGCGACCTGCTCGTCATCAAGATGCTGGTCCAGTTCGCGGCGCACCCGCTGCGGTGGTTCTCGCTGCTGGCGCTGCCGCTGTTCGTCGTGGCTCCGGCGCTGGCCGTGCTCGGCATGTTCCGCTTCGGCGGCGACGAATGGACGATCCTCGACCGGTTCGACATCGAGTACATGACCGCCGCTGCCGTCGCATCGTCGATCGCTTTCAACGTGCTGTTCCTCGGCTTCCTGGCCGAGCTCCAACTGCGGGCCTCGCGGTACTTCCACCGGCGCGTGACGTCGCCGCTGGCCGAGGTCGTTCGATGACGGAGGCGATCCTCGAAGCGCTGCCGGCCGAACAGGCCGTCACGGCGCGGGTCTCGGTCGTGATCCCGGTGACGAGCGCCGAGACGCGGATCGCACCGCTGGTCGATGCCTACGAACGCCCGCTCCGGGAGTCGGGGCACCCGTTCGAGTTCGTGTTCGTGCTCGACGGGGTCGGTGGTCGCCTCGACCGCGAACTGCTCGAACTCGCCGAGCGCCATCCGGTGCGCGTCGTTCGCCTGCAGGGCGGTGGTCTCGGCGAGGCGATCGCGCTGTCGGCCGGTGTCGAGCGATCGAGCGGCGAGTTCATCCTGAACGTGCCCGAGTACGTGCAGGTCGAGCCGGACGACCTGATCAAGGTCCTGCGGGCACTCGAGACCGGCGCCGAGTTCGTCGCGACCTGGCGACACCCGCGCGTCGATCCGTGGCTCAACCGGCTGCAGTCGCTGACGTTCAACTGGATGCTGCGGCAGATCATGGGCATCCCGTTCCACGACCTGAACAGTGGGATGCGCGGCATGCGGCGCCACGTCCTCGACGAGGTCAACGTCTACGGCGAGCTGTACCGATTCCTGCCGGTGCTCGCGCAGCGCCGCGGGTTCAAGGTCGTCGAGGTCAAGGTCCGCCACCGCGAAGAGCAGGGT
>JAEYTU010000235.1 GCA_023433825.1 Planctomycetota bacterium | reverse complement strand
GACGACCGGTGGATCGACGGTCAGCGCGCCGAGCTTCAGCGGTTGGAATTCGCTCGCGCGGGCGAGGGGTGTGTCGCGGTTGTGATCGCTGCGCATCGGGGGGCGGGGAGGATAGCGCCGCCCCCCGGTACTGAGGTCAGCGCCCGATCAGGATCGCGAGGCCATTGCCGAATGCGACGACTCCGAGGGCGCCCGCGGGATCGGCGATCGCCGGTTGCGTGTGCGCGAGCGCGCCGACGAGGCTCGGGTCTCGAGGGATCGGGAGCGCGATGCGCGCCGCGCCGGTCGCGTCCGTCACGATGCCGATCGCGACGCTCGGTTGGACGAGCACACGACACGGGCCGAGCGGCAGGTCGGTGCGTGCACCGAACAGCAGAACGCCGGGTGCGAGCACGCGCGCGCCATCGATCGCGAGTGTGAACGTCGCGCCGATCGCCGGGGCGCCATTCGCCGTGAACGTCGGCGCGACACCGCTCGGACACGCAGTGCCGTACGTGTCGACGGCTGCGATCCCGGCGTCGCCGGCTCGTATCGCGTACAGCTCCATCCCAGTCGTGCCGTCGTCGGCGGCGAGCAGAATGCGATCGCCGAGTCTGCCGAGTTCGCCGGAAGCACCGCTTGCAGGACCCGGGAGTCCGCGCCCGAACGGCTGCGTGCCGGCGACCGTGCCGTCGGTGATCCACAGTTCGGAGCCTTCGGTCGGCGTCTGCAGCGCGAACAGCGCGCGGCGAGTGCGGCCGTCGGCGGCGTCGACGGCGGTCACCGTCGATCCCGGCGGGCCGACAAGTAACGCGCGCGTGCCGGCGGCGGTCCCGTCGGTCACGAGCAGCGCCGCTGCACTCGACGTTGCCGTGCCGACACGCGTCGACCAGTACACGACGTCGGCGACCGTTCGCATCGCGCCCGCGCTCAGCGTCGTCGCGAGCCCGGGTCCGATCGGCAGGGACGTCGTGCCGCCAGCCGTTCCGTCGCTGATCAGCCACGCGAACCGGCTGTTGTCCGCAATCGTCGCGGCGGCGAACGCGAGCCGATGGCCGAGCGCCGCCGTCGCTTCGGTGAACCGACGCGCCTCGTGAACCGGCGCGCTGTTGCCGAGCGCACCCGGCAGTCCAGGCAGCAGGTCGAACACGAGTCGCGTCCCGGCCGTCGTCCCGTCGCTGATCCACAGCTCACGTCCGTGCTGCAGCGTTCGTGCGCTGAACCAGAAGTGCGTCGTCGTCGCCTTCAACGTGCTCGGTTCCGAACCGAGGCGCCCCGGGTCGATGTCCGCCACCAGTTGCGTGCCGGCGACGGTGCCGTCGGTGACCCACAGTTCGTTGCCGTGCGCAGCGTCGCCGGCGACGAAGTAGACCTTGCCGCTGAACTCGAGCCCGTGCTGCGGGAACGAACTGTTCTGGCCCGGGAGGATGTCGATCGACGTCGCGTCGCCGCCGCGCCCGTCGGTGACGAGCAACTCGTCGCCGAACTGCCACGTTCGCGTGCGCAGCACGAGGCGCGAACCGATGCGTCCGAGCACCTCGGCGTGCAGCGTGTCGGGGATCACGTAGGTCCCGGCCTCCGTGCCGTCGGTCGCGTGCAGGACCGGCGTCGGGTCCGGCGTCGTTCGCGGTGCGACGAACAGCGCGCGATCGGGCTCGACGAACACCCACGGCGTGCCGCGTGACACCGGCGTGCTCGACGGCGGCGTCGGGCCGGAGAGCGCGACCGTGCCAGCCGCAGTCCCGTCGGTCGCGAACACGCGTTCGCCGAGCGCGTCGCGACCCGTGGCGCGGAACAGCAGCCGATCGCCGATGCGGACGAAGCGAGATGGATTCGAAGCGAACGGCGGTCCGGCATCGACGTCCGCGACAAGGCGCGTGCCGAGCGCCGTGCCGTCGGTGCGCCACAGCTCATTGCCGTGCAGTGGGTGGCGGCGCGCGAACAGGACGTCGCCCGAGAAGGGATGGAACATCTCGGGCCCCGGCATGTCGGCCGGGAACTGCCCGTCGCCGACGTGGCGCGTTCCGGCGATCGTGCCGTCGGTCCACCAGAGTTGCGTGCCGGTGCTCGGCGTGCGGAACGCGAAGACGGTTCCACCGCCGACTGGGAGGCCCGGCGCATGGAATGGGAACGGATGCGAAGCGGTCGCGCGGAGCAGCAGTCGCGACGTCGTGCCGTCGGTCCACCATGCCTCTTGCACCGTCGAACGTCGCGAGACGACCAGCACGCCGCTGCCGCACGGCGCGAAGCTCGCGAACTGCCCGAGGTCTGGGATGGCCAGGCGAAGCCCACCGGCATCGAGCACGTAGATCGCGCGCGAGTCGACGAACGATCGGCCGTTCGCGTGGATCGCGCGGAAGAAGACCGAGCTCTCGGTGCCCGGCGTCAGATCGGCGACGAGTCGCGTTCCGGCCGGCGTGCCGTCCGTCAGCCAGAGTTCCTGTCCGAACGCCGGCGTCGTCGCGGCGAAGAGCAATTCGTTCCCGTGTGCGCAGAGCGGGTTCGGAATCGACCCGCTCGGACCTGGATACAGGTCGACGACGACGTGCGTCCCGGCTGGCGTGCCGTCGGTGCGCCACAGTTCGCGATCGCCGTTGCCCGACCGAGCCGCGAAGTACGCGAGGCCTCCGGCGACGACGGCCGACGCGATCTGCGCGTCGCCGGAACCCGGCACGGCGTCGGTCAGCCGAACGGTGCCGACTGCGCTGCCATCCGAGATCCAGAGTTCGCGTCCGTGCGTGCCGTCAGTCGCCGTGAACAGGAATCGGGTGCCGAGCACGGCCAGCGGCACCGGTGCCGATGCGGCGAGTCCCGGGGCGAGGTCGGCGATCAAGCGCGTGCCGTTCGCCGTTCCGTCGCTGCACCAGAGTTCGAGTCCGTGCACGCCGTCGTCGGCAGGGAAGAATGCGAGACCGCCTGCGACGAACGACGGCTGCGGCCGATCGCCGACGTCGGGAATCAGCGGGATCGCGTCGTCGGGGCCCGGGCGGATCTCGCGCACGAGGTGCGTTCCCGCGGGCGTCCCGTCCGACACGAAGAGTTCCCGTCCGACGCCGGGCCCGCCGTGCGCCGCGAAGACGACGCGGCCGCCGATCGTGCCGAGCGGTTGCGGAGGTGAGTCGGTCTGTCCGGTCGACGGCCCGGGCGCGAGGTCGACGACGAGCGACTGTGCGGAGAGCGCCGCGGCGATGCCGAGGACTGCGAGCGTGGGACGAAGGATGTCGTGCATGGGATTCAGCGGCCGATCCGCAGGGCGAGGGGATTGCGGCACGCGATGGCGCCGAAGACGCCGAAGACGCCGCGGCTGGAGGTGCCGGCGGACGCGCGCGAGACGACCCCCGTGCCGAGGGTGACATGTGCGTGTGCGTGTACGCGCGTAGCACGCGGCACGAGAGCGATTGCCTTCATCCGGTCGGCCCTTGGCTTGGGGCAGGGCACGCGCGACTAGTCCGACCGCTCGCGAGGGTCACAAGAAACCCGCGGCGTCCTACCATCCGCCCGGATGCGACTCCTGGTCTTCGCGGTGATCTGGACGGCGGCGGTCGTCGGTGGGTGCGTCAGCACGCGGCGGCACAGCGACGACCCGGAGTGGCAGGCGCGGCACAGTGCGATCGATGCGGCGGTCGGACGACTGCGCGACGGCGACGCCACGGCGCGTGCCGAACTCGAACGTTCCGCCGTGAACGAGCCGTCGGGGTCGACGCGCGATCACCTCTGGTACGCGAACCGTCTCGCGGCCGCGTTGGAGGCCTACGGCGACGCCGCTGGCGCGGTCGCGCTGCGGCGCCGCGTCGTCGAACGCGTCGACGCCGACGTCGCTGCCGGCCAGCCGGTACCGATT
>JAEYTU010000219.1 GCA_023433825.1 Planctomycetota bacterium | reverse complement strand
AGGTCAGCTTCGTCGCACCGGGCGAGCCGCGCGGCATGGCCTACGAAGCGTTCTTCCTCGTCAATGGGAAGCTCGTGTTCGTGCCGCAGCCGTGGAGGTCGCTTCGCGATTGACGTGCCGGGCGTTGTGGCATCGTGAGCCCGGGGCGGCCCCGGCGATCAGGAATGGGCCGCACGCCGACTGGTGAAAGGAGGTCGTGGGAATGCGAGACGCGGAAGCGTCCATCTCGTCGGCGACAACGGGACGCTTCCATCGGTTCGTCTCGGATCGCTGGCTGGTCGCTCTCGTCACCGTGTGCATTGCGGCGCGCGCCATTTGGTGGATCAGCACGCCGTTCGTCATCGAAGGGGACGGCGTCACGTACGACGACATGCTGCGGAAGGGCGAGTCGAGCCTTCTGCACGCGAGTGGTTACGTCTGGTGTTTGCGGCCCCTGGCTTGGTTCGCCGATTGGTTCAGTCTGGACGTCGCGCGACTCGTCAGATTCGTCGTTCCTCTCGTGGCCATCGGAGCCGTCGTCGCGCTGTTCGTCGCGATGCGGAACCTCGTGGGCCCGGTCATTGCGTTCAGCGTCGGCGTGTTGCTCGGCAGCGACACACTGCTCCTGGCGGCTGCCTGCACGCCGCGACCCGAGGCGCTCCAGTCCGCGCTCGGCACGTTCGCGATCTCGATAGCAATCTGGATGCTCGAGCGTCCGACCCGTGCTGTCTCGGCTCGATGGGGCGCACTTCTCGGGGCGAGTCTGATGCTCGCGTTCCTCGTCAAGTTCAACGCAATCGCGCTGACTCCACTTCTGCTCGTCCCGTTCGCCGCCCGCGGACGGTCACTCCTCGCGAAACTGAGGACTGTGTCGGTCGCAGGGCTTGGGGCGGCGACCGTCCTCTTCCTGTTCTTGAGCGGCTTCCACCGGCCAGCCACGGGCACCTGGACTTTGAATGCGGGCGATGGCTGGTACCGCATGGCCAATCTCGAGTGGCTCGGGATCGAAGTTCTGCCGACCGCAGGTCCTGCGTCCTCCCTCTGTCTCGCGTTGCTCGACGAGATGCCGCCGGTCGTGCCGTCCGAACAGCCATTTCGCCGGTGGAAGGGTCCCGGACCTGGGTGGACGGACGGGGAGTTCGAGGCCTTTGCGTCGGCGCACGCCAAGCGCTCGTCCCCGTCGGCGCCACTCAACGCGGTGCGCGACGTGCGCAAGGCAGAGAACGTCACCAGCCTCTATGTGAACCTCGGTCTCGCTCGCGGGGAGAAACTCTTGCGAGCGGTGAACCGCGAGACCATCGCGAATGATCCCGCTGCCTTCGCATCCGCGGCCGCGAAACTGATACCCAGCGGGCTCCAGACAGAGCGTCACTACGTGCCGTTCATGCCCATCCGCGGTCTGGAGGACGAGTGGATCGATGCCACGGACGGGGTTCCGCTGCGGCGCGTTCGGTCGATCCTCAGATTGGGCAACACGGACCGCCCCGAATATGCAGCAGCGATCGCAGGCGCTTCCTGGCGACCCGGACTGATCGCGGCGAGTCACATTGGCGTGCTACGGCACGTGCCGAGCTGGGCGTGGGTTGGGCTGATCCTCGCCGGCTGTGTTCTGGGTGCCGTCCGAGCCGTTCGGGCAGGCCGCGCGGATCCCTGCGCAATGGCCTCGCTTCTGCTCGTGTGCGCGATCGCGTGCCTACACCTGGTCTCGGCCCTCACGCTGTCGTTTCGCAGCAAAGAACTGATCCTCTGTCTGCCTTGGATGGTCGTCGCTGCTGCGGTGGCACTCTGGCCCGGCACGGTGCGGGCCCGGTGACATGCCGTCACCGCACCGCAATGGGGCGGGCGGTGTTCGTCAGCGTTGCACTCCGTAGTCGAGTCCTCAGACTGAGTGTCGCGCAATCACCGCGCGTCGCTCCGCCGCACCAGGAACCCGTCCATCGCGTGGTACCCGGGCGACTTGTAGTCGAGCACGTCGAACAGTCCGGCCAGCGCCTTCCGTGTGAACGCCTCGCTGACCAACGCTGCGTCCTTGCAGTGACCTTCGTGCTCCACGTACAGCGAGCCGTCGGCGGCATACGCGGCGCGCTCGCGGGGCTTGAAGTTCAGCAGCGGATTCGCCAGCACGGCGTCACCCTGGGTCGTCAGGAACGCCGTGCCGCCCGGACGGAGCACGCGATGCAGCTCCGCATACCAGTCGCGGTGCTTCGTCGGATGGATGTGCGTCAGCACGCTGAACGCGAACACGCCAGCGAAGCGGCCCGCCTCGAACGGGAGCGGCGGGTCCGGTTCGCAGACCGACACGTCGAACGGCCCGATCGATCGGAGCCACTCGATCGCGGCCGCGTCGAGATCGCAGCCGACGTAGTTCTCGCGCCATCCGGGATAGGCCTGCAGCCACGTCAGCGTTCGTCCGCTTCCGCAGCCCCAGTCGAGAATCGGGCCCGCGGGTGACTCACCGAAGATCTCGATGACCTTCGTCGACGAACTGATCCCCTGATGCCACGTGTTGGCCGGCGCGACGTTCGTGCCGACGTGCATCCGCAGCTCCTCGGGAGGCAGCGGGAACGCGCCGTAGTGACGCTCGAGAACGCGCCGAACGACGGCTTCGAGCGCTTTCACCTGCCGGTCGAGTGGCATCGACGGCGTCGCACCACCAGCGGACGACGAACTGGACGGTGACGGTTCCTTCCGCTTCAGCGGGTTCCACATGCGCGATCTCCGAGGGTCAAGCCGACGAACGAGGTCGGGCACGCTACGTCCGCTCGGCCCGCGGGACCACTCGCCAGTTGCCACTCACCGCCCCGGAACGCGCACCTCGATCACCGGCGCGTGCGTCGACGCGTCGACCGCGAACGACGTCCGATGCGTCGTGCCGTCCAAGAACTCGAGCGAGACGTCCCACGCGCCGACCGAGAACCAGTGGTCGAGTTCGAGCGGCGCTTCGCTCCAGACGTCGATCCATTGCTGCGCGACGGCGACACCGCCCCGCTCGAACGTCGCATGAAACTGCCGCGGCGCGCCCGGCGCCGTTGCGTCGACGCGCAGTCGTCGCGGCACGCGCGCCTGCCGCACGAGTCGGATC
>JAEYTU010000218.1 GCA_023433825.1 Planctomycetota bacterium | reverse complement strand
GCGCAGCGCTGCGTCGAACGCGTGGTGTGGATCCGCCGGCCGATCCTGTGGCTGCGCGCGGTCATCGCGTTGCTGTTGGTCGGGCTGCCGATCCCGCTCGTCTTGAAGCTGCTGCAGGTGCGCGACGACCTCGCCGAGACGCCGCTGTCGGAGTTCCTGCAGACGCTCGAAGCGGCGATCGCGTCGACGGTCTTCCTCGGCGCGGCGATCGCGTTCCTCGTCTCGATCGAACGACGCATCAAGCGCGGGCGAACGCTCGCGGCGATCCACGAACTGCGCGTGCTCGCGCACATCGTCGACATGCACCAGTTGACGAAGGATCCGGAGAGCCTGCTGCCCGGGCGCGTCGACACGCCGTCGTCGCCGGTGCGAACGATGACGCCGTACGAGCTCGGCCGGTATCTCGACTACTGCAGCGAGGCGTTGTCGCTGATCGCGAAGCTCGCCGCCGTCTACGCGCAGGACCTCGTCGACGGCATCGCGCTCGACGCCGTCGAGGACGTCGAGGGTTTGACGTCGAGCCTGTCGAGCAAGGTCTGGCAGAAGATCATGCTGCTCGACCAGATCCAGGCGCGGCGGGGGAGTGTGGGCTGAGCTACCGCCGTAGTTGACTGTGGGATCGCATTGCCTCGTTTCTTTCACGGCTTCTCGTGTGCGCGGATCAGTAGCGGAAGACCGTTACCGGACACCCACCACTGAACAAACTGCCTGTGGTGGCCGTGGGCGCTGCATACAGATAGGCGGCGTTGATCTGCGGCGGCACGAGCGTCGCGCAACCATTGGAAAAGAACAGCGGCGACGGCGTCGTGCTGTCCATCAGCGCGATGATCTGGGAATAGATGGTCCGGAGGATGAGTGCGGGATTGTTCGGAACCACCAGCTTCGGGATCACTCGAGCACCTTCCAGGTCGGAGCTACCTACACCCATGAGGGCCTGGCCTCCGCTCAGGATCCGCGCGCACAGCCCTGGCAATTGGACATCCGGGTTGGTCACGTCCAGCGCGAGCAGGAATGGCACTTGCCGAGGGCCACGCGTGGCAGTGGGCCAGAGCGTCAATGTCCTGGCTGATGCATCGTGGAACAACGTCATGTCGTGGGTGAACGGATCCGCGTGTTGGGGCGTCTGGCAACCGCGGTACAGCGATTGGCAGCGACTCCCCGTCACCGTGTCGTGGAACTGTCGATCCGCAGCGACGAGCCCGACCCCGTCGCTGTGGGTATGGACGATCTCGTATACCAATGCGTCCGTACCGCGGTACGAGAACGGGATGTCGAACGGTGCCACGACGAAGTCGAATGGTGCCGGGACGTTGGTCGGTCGCTGAATCCAATCAGGAAGTCGGACAATCCTCGGTGCGACGACGTTCGTGGGCGTCGCCAGGTAGTTCCGAGCGAACTGCGGCCCTCGGTTCGCAAAGCTGCCGTGACCCATCCAGAGAGCGATGGTCATCGTGCGCGATCCGAAGTTCAGGCTTGCTGGCTCGCCTCCGTCTCGGCGCAGGGCGAGGGAACGAATTGCGTTCTTCGGGGACGGATCCGTTGCATCAAGGACCTGAAGCCTGCGATCACCCGCGAACGTGAAGAAGGCGCCGTTGCCTTCCGTAATTGCCATGCCCGCCGGGGATGTGAAACTCTGGGACTGTGCCCCCAGAGCGGGCAGAAGGAGGAGTATCGCCGCGGGGAGTTCTAAGTTCATGAAGGATCTGTCCTGGCCCCGCGATTTGCCGGGTCAAGAAGCTAAGAGGTTAGCAGCAGGCGGTGGATTGGGGGGGGTCGACAAGCATGGAGAGTAGGAGTAACAGGTCCGACTCCTCATCTTTCAGAAGGAGTCACCCGTGCTACGAGTGCGTTCATCAGGACACCATCATGTGTCCAAGCTGTCACCAACCGTCATGCTATCCACTTGCCTCTCTGCGTTTCTGTCGGTGTGCGCATTCGCCTCGGCCCCGCAAAATCCAGGGGCCTGGGAAGCGGCGTTCAATCATAACTTGAACGCATCCGCTACGTGGAACGCTATCCACATGGCATTGATCCCCGTTGGTAAATGGCAGGGGAGGGTCATGATGATAGGCGGAAGAAGCGGCACGAGTCAGCTATGGACAGTCTTCGACCCGGAGACCAAGACGTTCGAGAACACATTCTCTTTCGCGCTACCAGTGCTGCCGGGCCAGACTGAAGCAGTTGGAGACATATTCTGTTCCGGACATACGTGGCTACCGGATGGTCGTCTCTTTATTGCTGGAGGCGTGAATCAGTATAATGCCAATGGGCAGGCGGGGCGCGTTACTGGAACAACATTGGTGTACCTCTGGACGCCGCCAATTGTGGGCAGTCCCGGGAACGGGACGTGGACGCAAGCTCCGGACCTCCTGACTCCTCGATACTATCCGACATGTACCTTCACCCACGGGTACCTCACGCATGCCAATGAGTCAGGGCCGCTGGATTATGTGCTAGTACTTGGTGGCACGCAAGACACAGGAACTCCTGCCGCGCAGCTCGCGGACGAAAACTCATATGAAGTGTACAGGATACCGACAACTGGTACCCCGTCTCGCTATCTCACGGCTCTTCCCAATTATGCCGGTCTGACCACCCCGACCTTTCCTACCTATTCCAATTTGGGCGTGTACCCTCGCACTCACTATGTCTCAAGTAAGCATGTGGGCTATGCCGCTGCAGGAGGTTGGTCACCACAAGGGGGCCTGTTTCCAGCCTCGTGGCGAACAGCGAGGATAGATCACGACGCATGGGTCAACGCGAGCACTCCGCCCGGCAACATAACGTGGACAGATTTAGGCGCAGGGGCAACAGTACCTCTCCATTATTGCACGACAGTGCTTGCTCCGAATGTTAACACTTCCTGGCTAGACACAATCCTCGTCTTCGGAGGCGGAGTCCCCGCGGTGGCGACAGCGTTCAGATTCAAAGCGTCAGCAAGTGGGTCTGGTGCCTGGCCGACTGGGTATGATCCTGGAGCCCTGCCGTCGATGGGCTACGAGCGGGTATTCGTTAATGCAGTGTTGCTTCCGGACGCAAATGTCCTCGTGTTACATGAGCACCTGGATCCCGGTTCAGCTCCTTATCCTCCCGAGTTGCTCACAAACCTAGCGACCATCCCGGCATGGGTTGAGATGGCTGCGGAAGAGACTCACCGAGGTTATCATGCGACCTCGCTGCTGCTTCCAGACGGCAAGGTACTGTCCGCTGGCGGCAATAGCAGAACTATTGACTACCAAGTATTTCAGCCTCCATATCTGACGTCTGGCGAAGACAGGCCTGTATGGGCAGCGCCATTTCCGTCCGTGACTTGGAGCTACAATCAAACAGGAATGATGGCGTATAATGAGCAGTTCGCAAATGGCGATCAGGTAAGTAAAATCGTGTTGATGCGACCTGGATCAGTCACGCATCACCACGATGCGGACCAGCGCTACTTCCAATGTCACATCACTGCTTCCTCGGAGTCTTCGATCACATTCAATACGCCGCCCGATCGATTCACAGTTCCTAGGGGTTGGTACATGCTGTTCATGGTATCAACCAATGGCATCCCGTCGGTGGCGCGTTGGGTCAACCTGCAATGATGATTTTGCGAGTGTGGCTCATCATGATCTGTGTGGTGCTCGGATCGCTCCGTGCTCCGACGCAGGACATAGTGTGGCAAATCACCGGGGTGACAGGCTCCTACACGATAGGGACTCATCCGATGCTTCGCATCGGCGACATGAACGGAGACGGTTTCGACGATGTCATGTTGGTCGCCGTCGTAGCCGGTACTCCTTATGATTCCAATGAAATCAGATTCCTCTCGGGGCGTGACGGGAGCACTCTGCGGAGAGGTGTATCGGTGACGGGCGGACAGTTCATCCACTCGATGAGTCAGGCCGGAGACGTGGATGGAGACGGTGTTCCCGATTACATCGTGACGATCGCCGACGCGGCCCCTGTCAGCTATCCGGATCAACGTGTCCAGGTGCGGAGCGGTCGCGATGACAGGCTCATGCAAGAGTTCTCTGGCCTGGTCTGGGAACCAGGTAGCCCCTATCTCGCCTTCGGTGTGAGCGTCCTCGGTGACTTGGACGTCAACAGGGACGGCAGGCCGGACGTCGTCGTTCTCGTGGAAGAGCGGACCAATCCGCAACGGCCTCACTTCGGGTGCGTGTATGTCTTCGATACGAACGGAACGCTGATCCTCCGGCTGGCAGGCACGGCGCTCCGCAGGTTCGGCGGCGGGATATGGTCCTTGGGCAGACTCGGGGATCTCGATGGCGATGGCCACGACGATTTCACCGTTGGCGGGCGAGATGCTGGTGTCAATCTGGGCGCTGCGGCCGTGGTGTCGGGCCGAACGGGCCAGATCGTTCGGTGGTTGCTCTCACCCGTTCTCTCGGAGGCCTTGGGATACTCGACGAATGGTGTCCCGGACCTGGACGGGGATGGACTGTCGGATGTGCTTGCCAGCAGTTTCGGTGGAGGCTCCGAGCGTGGATTGATGGTCGTGTTCTCGAGTTCGACCGGTTCCGTTCTCCGCCAATGGACGGGGACTGGTCCCGGTAGTTTCCTCGGATGGACCTCACCGAGGACGATCACCGATCTCGACGGTGACGGATCGCCGGACATCTCCGTTCGTGGCGACGTGTCACCTGCAGTCGTGCCGGTCCCACCGGGCACGGGGTACATATCATGGACGGTGTTGTCATTCAGGGACGGGACGAGAAACAGTCAGGTCTCGGTGTTCGATACTGGCTCACTCGGCTTCAGTCGTTACCGCGAAGCGTTTCCGCCTCTGCCAGGAGAGACGTTCGGATATGTCTTGATCGGTGACGAGTACGGATTCGACCGCCATTTTCCGAGTCGACTCATGCCTGGCCGGCTCACCCTCTGGCGAATGTCACCGCAGGGGGCGACCACGGAAGGAACTGCTTGCGCTGGTGTCCTGATCGACCGGCCCCGAATCGGCATGCATCGTCGAGTTCCTGCCACTGCCCACAGGATCACCGTGAGTCGTGCTCCCGCGAATGCCGCGGCCGTGTTGGTGGTCGGACTCAGCAATCGAATCCAGGGCGGCCTGAGTCTCCCCTTGCCATTGGGTCCGTTCGGGTTTCCCGGATGCGAGTTGGGCGCGTCGGTGGATCTCGTCCTCGCGTCCACGACCGGGAGTACGGGCCTGAGTCGCGGTTACACGCATGTGGACCTGGATCCACCGCGACACTGGGTCCATTGGCCGACCGGAGTCGCTGGAACCCGACCGGGGGCACCGCAGAGCGTTCCGCTCCATATCCAATGGATCGTCCTGTCGCAGGCCGGCGGTGGTGTCACGGAGCGAATTCGATGGATTCCTTGAGAGTCCACCTCCGGCGTCACTCGTCGCGGGTGACACAGACCGGCAGGAGCATCGACAGGAACATCGCCTGCGCGCAGCCGAAGATCACGCCGACGCGCGCGCCGAGCGCAACCGGGAGCATGTCGAGCGGCTGCAGCCAGACCACGGCCGCGACGGCGATCGGCACCAACTGCGCGACGCGCAGCACGGCCTCGCGCCGCACGGCAAGCGCGACGACGGCGGCGGAAGCGGCCGGCACGAGGAACAGGTAGCTGGCACCCGGCAGCACGAACGCGAGGACCGCACCGATCAGTGCGATGCGCAGCCACGTCTCGTCGAACACGATCCGGAACGGACGGCGCCGAACGAGCAGACTCGCGACGACGAGCCCGAGCACCGAGCCGACCCAGTACACGGCGACCGGCGGCCACAGCGGATCGGGGAAGTCGGAGCGCACGAATCCGATCGCCGTCATCGCCATCGCGAGCCCGTAGCCCGCCGCCGCGCCGAGGACGAGCAGCACCGGCTGCGCGAGTTCGACGACGACGCGCGACGCAACCGTCGTCGTCGGTCGCCCGCGCCGCCGCGCGACGACGAGCAGCAGCACGACGACCGCGGCGAACCACGGCGCGGCCGACTGCGGTGCATGCAGCACGAACCAACCGAGCACGTCGAAGAACACGGCGTCGCCGCGACCGTCGAACGTCGCGAAGTCGACGTTCGCCAGTGCCGAAACCATCGCCGTCGCGTGGTCGCCGTGGTGCTGCACGCTGCCGTGGTCGAGCCGTTCGAAGTCGTCGGTCGGCTGGTGGTAGTGCTGCGCGCCGCCGATGAACGCGAAGTTCAACCCGCGCTTGCCAGCCTGTCCGAACACGGTCAGGTCGGTGTCGTTCGGCATCTCGCGATAGACGGTCGCGAACAGCGACGACGTGCTCGGCCGCGGCGCCGCGGCCGCGTAGTGCGCGATCGCGGCGCGATCTCCGCCGAACGTCTCGAACAGCATGCTCGGGCCCGACACGCCGCGTGCCTCGAAGTTCAACACGATCGCAACGCGTGCGAACGCCGCGTGCGCGGCGACGAACGCGCGCGCGCCGTAGAGCCCGGTCTCCTCGCAGTCCGTGAACAGGAACCCGATCGCGTAGCGCGACGGCGGTTGCGTCGTCAGCCAGCGCGCGGTCTCCAGCAGCGTCGCGACGCCGGCGCCGTCGTCGGCGATCCCCGGGCTGCCGACGACCGAGTCGTGGTGCGCGAGCAGCAGGACGATCGGTGCGTCGGGGCCGGCCGTGCCGGGACGCTCCGCATAGAGGTTGTGCATCGCGAACCCGCGGCCGCCGCCCGGCGGGATCGTCTGCGGGGTGACCTCGTACCCGAACCCGCGCAGCGTCGACTCGATGCCGTCGCGGAATCGCTTGTGCGCGGCCGACCGCGGCGTGCGCGCGTGGCGCGCGCCGGCGACGGCGCCTTCGCCGTCTCCGACGCCGACGCATTCACGCAACGTCTCGATCGCACGGCCGGCGGCGAAACGTTCCGCGGGCGCGCCCGGTGGCAGTGGATGCGGCGGCTCCGATCGCACGACGACGAGCCCCTGCACGACGAGGACGACGAGGATCGCGAGCAACAGCGGCGTCCGGCGGTCGACGGTCATGCGCGGACCATAGCCGCGACGCCGTGGGCGCTTCGCCGACCGTCGAATTCCTCGT
>JAEYTU010000213.1 GCA_023433825.1 Planctomycetota bacterium | reverse complement strand
TTCGCGATCGCGCTGCGCACGGTCCCCGGCGAACGCGCGCGGCTCGGCACGATGCGCGACGCGACCGCCGCGTCCGAACTCGACGCCGCGCATCGCACGGCCGTCGAGCGCCTTCGCTTCGTCCAGTCGATCGGACGGATCGGCGACTGGGAGTACGACCTCGTGACGTCGGCGATCCGGTGGTCGGAGGAGGTGTTCGCGATGTTCGAACGCGATCCCGCCCTCGGTGCGCCGGACTACGCGACGGCGATCGCGTACTACACCGACGACGACCGGACCCGTCTCGAGGCCGCGATCGAGTTCGCCGTCACGCACGGCGAACGGATCGACCAGGACTTCACGATCCGACTCCCGGGCGGCCGGATCGCACATCACTTCAGCGCCATCATCCCGGTCCGCGGCGACGACGGCCGCGTCGTCCGCCTGATCGGCACCGTGCAGGACATCACGGCGCGCAAACGGCTCGAAGCCGCCGTCCTGCACACGCAGAAGCTCGAAGGCATCGGGCGACTCGCCGGCGGCATCGCGCACGACTTCAACAACTGCCTGCTCGCGATCCTCGGCAACGCCGAACTCGCCGAGATGGATCTCGAACCCGATCACCCGGTGCGCGTCGGTCTCGCGCAGATTCGTGCCGCGTCGATGCGCGCGCGCGACCTGACGGCGCAGTTGCTCGCGTTCTCGCGCCGGCAGCAGATCCGCCCACGGCGCGTCGACCCGAACGCGCTGCTGACGCGCCTGCGTCCGGCGCTGCAGCGAACGCTCGGCGACGCGATTCGGCTGACCCTCGATCCCGCCGGCGACGTCTGGCCGATCCTCGTCGATCCGTCGCAGCTCGAACGCCTCCTCGTCGAACTCGCGATGAACGCCCGCGACGCGATGCCCACGGGCGGCGTCTGCGCGATCACGACCGACGCCGTCACGCTGCGCGACGGCGACCCGGTGACCTGCAGTGGCCTCGCACCCGGCGACTACGTCCGCTTCGTCGTCGCCGACACCGGGATCGGCGTCGCGCCGTCGGCGATGGCGCACCTGTTCGAGCCGTTCTTCACGACGAAGGGCGTCGGCAAGGGCAGCGGCCTCGGGCTGTCGACCTGCTACGGAATCGTCCATCAGGCCGGCGGTCGGATCGACGCGTACAGCGATCCCGGACGCGAGACGCGCTTCGTCGTCCACCTGCCGCGCGCGCCGGCCGACGCCCCGGTCGATCCCGACGACGCCGACGAAGGTTCGATCCGCGGCGGCGTCGAACGGATTCTGCTCGTCGAGGACGAACCGGTCGTCCGCTCGATGACACAGCGAATGCTCGAACAGCTCGGCTACCGCGTCATCGTCGCCGCCGACGGTGTCGCGGCGTGCGACGTCCTGCAGACGGCGCCCGACGATCTCGCGCTGGTCGTGACCGACATCGTGATGCCGGAGATGTCGGGGCTCGAGCTCGCAGCCCATGTCCGCTCGGTGCGCCCGAACTGCGCGATCCTGTTCGTCTCCGGCTACGCCGAAGCACTCGTCGGTCAGGGCGAAGTCGCCGTCGGCCACGTCGACCCGATCGCGAAGCCGTTCACGCGCGCGACACTCGCTGCGCGTGTCCGCGCCGCGCTCGACGCACGGGCGAACGCGTGACGACGTGACGCGAACGCGCGGCGGCGTGCACCCGTCCGCGCGTTCGCCCGTCCGTCATTCCGGCGTCCGCAGCAGCGCGTGCAGCAGCAGCCGGTGCGTGCCGGTCGGCTGTCCGCGATAGACGACGTCGGGGCCGAACAGCACGACGCGGCCGGCGCCGACGCGGCATTCGACGATCGCGGCCTTGCCGTGCAGTCGCTCGGCACCGTGCGCCCAACCGCTGCGCAGCAGCGCCCCGTCGGCGTAGCGCGCGACGACGTCGACCTTGTCGCCGGCGTCGGCCGCGACCTCGAACGCCGTGCTGCCCCGGTACATCGCGACGCGTTCGCCGGTGTCCGGCATGCCCTGCCGCTGCGCCGCAGGGCCCGGCACGATCCGCAGCAACGAGCCCGGAATGAAGAACTCGGCGTCGCGCACGCGGCGCGGCGTGCCGTCCTCGCCGTCGACGAAGATGCCGGCCTGCAGCGGCAGGTCGAACCAACGGATCGCCGCGGCGACCTGATTGCCGAGCGCCATCACGGTGCCACCGGCCGCGACGAACGCGCGCAGCGCGTCGACGCCGTTCTCGCGGGAGATGCGCACGCGGCGATCGGCGAGGTCCGACCAGTCCTCGAACGGAGGCATCTCGGCGACCAGCTTCTGGAGGTCCTCGGGCTGCTCGTTCGGTGCCCCGCGCTGCACGGCGCGCTGCACGCGGCCGGCGCCGCCCGGATCGGGCAGTCCGGTGTGGAACAGCAGGACGTCGAAGTCCCGCCGCAGGTCGCCAGCCTCGATGCGCGCGCCGTAGACCAGCTTCGGTGCGAAGCCGTAGCGCTCGAGCACCCACTGCGTCCAACCGGTCGGCATGTCGCCGCCGAACACGTCGAACAGGCCGACACGCGGCGCGCGCAGTGGCATCCCGTCGGCGGTCCGCATCGCATCCGCCGGCGCGACGTCGACGCCGCGCGCCGCGGCGGCCTGCGCGATCGTCGTCGCCGCCGACGCCGACGCGACGGCGACCGGGCCTTCCGCCGTGCGGTGCACGGCGACCGCAGCACCGCTTGCCGCGACCTCGCGCGCGACGGCGATCGCCTGCGCGCCACCGAGCGGCCACGTGAAC
>JAEYTU010000075.1 GCA_023433825.1 Planctomycetota bacterium | reverse complement strand
GCGACGACCGCGCCGACGACGGCGGCCGCGAACGGACCTCCGGCGATGGCGGCCAGCGCGCCGACGACCGCCGCGGCGGTCGCGCGCACGACGACGGACGAACGTGGCTCCACACTGGTAGGGAACGACGTCGACGATTTCGTCGGCGATGTCGAACTCGCGAGGACGTGTAGGATCCCGCCCCGATGAATCGCGACACTCCCGGCCGATGAAACGCGCCCTCTATCCCGGCAGCTTCGACCCGGTGACCCGGGGCCACCTCGATCTCGTGCAGCGTGCGATGACGCTGTTCGACAAGGTCACGGTCGCCGTCGCGCGCAACAGCAGCAAGCAACCGCTGTTCTCGATCGAGGAACGGATCGCGATGGTGCGCGAGGAGTTGCCGCCCGGGACCGAGGTCGTCCCGCTCGAAGGGCTCGTCGTCGAGTACTGCCGCGCGCACGACTTCCACGTGATCCTGCGCGGGCTCCGGACGATCGCCGACTTCGAGTTCGAGTACCAAATGGCGCTGACGAACCGGCATCTGAACCCGAACGTCGAGACCGTCTTCGTCATGCCGAGCGCGCAGTTCTCGTACGTCTCGTCGTCGCTGATCAAGGACGTCGTCCGCAACGGCGGCGACGTCGCCGCGTTCGTCACGCCGCGCGTCGAGAGCCGTCTGCGCGAGCGGCTGCGCAAGTCGTGACCCACGCCTTCCACCAAAACGCTTCCGGTACCCCGATGCCCGCTCCTCAACTCGTTCCCGTCCACACCGATGCCGCGCCGAAGGCGATCGGGCCGTACAGCCAGGCCGTGCAGGCCGGTCCGTTCCTGTTCTGCAGTGGGCAGGTCGCGTTGGACCCAGTCTCCGGACAACTGGTCGGGACCGACGCCGCGAGTCAGACGCGGCAGGTCATGGCGAACCTCGCCGCCGTGCTGGCGGCCGGTGGGTCCGACTTCGCGCACGTCGTCCGGACGACGATCTTCCTGGCCGACATGAACGACTTCGCGGCCGTCAACGAGGTCTACGGCGCGTCGTTTCCGGTGACGAAGCCGGCGCGCGCGACCGTCGCCGTCAAGACGCTGCCGCGGAACGCGCTCGTCGAGATCGACTGCATCGCCGTCGCGAAGTGACCGCGACCGGCACCGGATCGCCGCGCGGCGCGCGAGTGCCGCCGACGTCACGCAGTCCGCAGCTCCGCGCCCGTTGGACGGCAGCCGCGGCGACGATCCTCTGTCTGATGCTGCCGGCGCTGATCGCCGGCACGCGGATCGACGACGCCCCGACGCCGGCCGAACGGCTGAACGTCGCGAACGCGTGGACGCGCGCGTCCGTGCCAGCGCGCAGTCATCCGGCCGACTTGTTCTATCTCGCGACGTTCCCAGACAGCGCGCGCGTCGAAGGCGGCATCGTGCGCGACGGCGACCTGCGCGTCGGGCGGTTCTCGGCGTTGACCGGCATCCTCGCGACGACCTGCCTGCTGTACCTGACGATGGCGCTCGCGCGCGGGCGAATTCGCGGGCTGCTCGCGTGTCTCGCGTTCGCGATGCTGCCGCCGGCCGCACACGAAGGGATGCGACTGCTGCCGGAGAACCCGGCCACGCTGTTCGGCGCGTTCGGGACGATGCTGCTCGTCGCTGCGGCGTACCTGACGCGCCCTGGTCACGGCATGCCGCGCTACGTCCCGTTGTTCGGGTTCGCGACGGTGGCCGGCGCTGCCTACGGGTTGGCGGCGGGGACGCTGCCGCGCGCCGGCATTCATCTGTTGGTGCCGGCGACGCTGCTCGTCGCGGCATTGGCGCTGACGACGCTGCGGTTGCCGCGACTGCTGCGCCGACGATCGGTCCACGAGCTGCCGATCCGCGGGATCAATCGGCGCCTGCTGCCGTGGGGATTGGTGTTCTTCACGACGATGACGGCCGCGCTGCTGACGCAGTCGATCGCGATCGAAGGCAACTCCGACGCGCTGCAACCGACGCTCTCCGACGTGCCGCTGCTGCCGGCGAACGCGATCGGCAGCATCCTGCTGATCGCCTGTGCGGTGCTCGGTGCGATCTCGCTGATGCTCGGTGTCGGGTTCCGGTTGACGCGGCGCGCGCGTGTCGTTCCCGACCTCGTGCTGCTCGTCGCCGTCGCGGCGCCGGTCCTGCGTCACGTCGTCGAGCAGAAGCCGTTCGTCGCGCTGCCGGCGGCGCCGGCGCTGGCCGTGCTGATCGGCGAAGGGCTGTTCGTGCTCGTCCGACTCGCCGCGTTCGGGCTCGTGCGGCGAGCCGGGTGACGCGGCGACGGTGACGCTCGTCCGCGGACACGCCGGCGCGTCCCCGCGTCACGCCGCGGCGTCACTTGGCGCCGAGGGCGCGTTCGACGGCTTGCTCGAGTTCCGCGAGCCCGGTCGCGTCGGCCGGGAACAGGTTCATCGCCGCGATCTTGCCGTCCTTGCCGACGAGGTAGAGCGCCGGCGCTTCGACGCCGAACCGCAGCGCGACCTCACTCTTCAATCCCTTGCCCTCGAAGACCTGTCGCCACGGCAGCTTCTCGCGCGTGCGGATCGCGTCGAACGACGCCCGATCCTCGTCGAGGTTGATGCCGATCACGACGAAACCGCGCTCGGCGAACCGCTCGTGCACCTTCTTCAGTGCCGGCATCGCGCGGACCGAGTTGCCGTTCCAACTCGCCCAGAAGTCGAGCAAGACGACCTTGCCGGCGTAGTCCTTCAACGTGAACGGCTTGCCGTCGACGTCGACCGCGGCGAGCGGCACGGCGTCGCTGCCGACCTTCATCCCGCGCGCCAGGTGGCGGGCTTTGGCGATCGAGCCCCACTTCGTCTCGGGGTACTTCTTGCCGAGCTCCTCGAGCGCCTTGTCGTACGGATCGGCCTCGAGCAGGTCTTCGCGTTCGCGCGTCGTCTCCGCCTGATGCCACAGGATCTCGGCGCGCTCCTCGTCGGTCTTCGCCTCGGCGAGCGCCGTCGTGAAGATCGCCTCGCCGCGCACGGGGTCGTGCAGCGACGTCAGCAGGATCCGGCCGATCTCCATCCGTTGCGCGAGCGGCACCTTGCGAGCCACGGCGGCGTCGACGAACTTCGCCGACTCCGCGCGCATCCCGATCCGCGCCGCGAGTTCCGCGGCCTGCATCAGCACGAGCGCCGGGGCCCGTTCCAGCGAGATCGACGCGATGCGTTCCTTCGCCTTGTCCCGTTCGCCGACGCCGAGATGACAGTGCGCCAACGCGAGAATGCCGGCGTCGCGGTCGGCGGCGTCGGGCGACGCCTTCAGGTGCTTCTCGATCGCCGCGGCGAGTTCCTGCAGCCACTTGCGTTGGTCGTCGATCGAGACGCCGCCGGCGAGCATCTGTTCGCGCTGGCGACGTTCGAACTCCTTCTGGATCTCGGCGACGGAGCTCTGGGCGGCGAGCGCGCTGCAGAACAGCAGCAGCGCGGGAAGGGTCGTTCGGATGGCGTTCATGCGTCTGTGTCTTTGGGCGTTGCGCGGGGGGCGAAGCGTAGCGACTCGCGCCGATCGGCGGGCCGGCGATGACCGAGACGATGGCGCTGACGGTGCGGGACTGGAGCGTCGTCCGCGGCGCGTCACGGCTGCACGTCGCCGAACTCGACGTGCGCCAAGGCGAGGCGGCCGCGCTGCTCGGACCGTCCGGCAGCGGCAAGACGACGGTGCTGCTCGGCCTGCTCGGACTCGCACCGAACGCGCATTCGTCCGGCGCCGTGACGATCGCCGGCGAGGCGCTGGCGCCACCGCACACGAACGCGTGGCGACGCCTGCTGCGCGAACGCTGCGCGAGTGCGCTGCAGGACGCGCGTGCGGCGTTCGATCCGCTGCGTCCGCTCGGCGATCAGGTGTTCGCGACGACCGGCGCGACCGTCGACGCGGCGAGCGCGGCGCTGCGAGATCTCGGCGTCGAACGGCCCGACGTGCTGCTGCGCCGGCATCCGCACATGGTCTCGGGCGGACAGGCGCAGCGGGTCCTGCTGGCGATCGCGCTGCTGCGGCGTCCAGCGCTCTGGCTGGCCGACGAACCGACGGCGAGTCTCGACGCCGGCCGCCGCGACGACCTGCTGCATGCGCTCGCGGTGCTGCGCGAACGGACCGGCACCGCGGTCCTGATCGCGACGCACGACCACGACTTCGCCGTCGGACTCGGCGCGCGCTGTGCGACGCTGCGCGACGGCGCGCTCGTTGCCGGCATGCCGACGCAGGCGCCGTGGCCGCGGCGCGTCGGCGTGACGCCGGGGCCGGTCGTGCTCGGTGCGCGCGGGCTGCGCGCGACGTATCCCGGCGAACGCGTCCTCGACGGGTTCGAACTCGAACTTCGCGCCGGCGAGAGCGTCGCGCTGCTCGGGCCGTCGGGCAGCGGCAAGTCGACGGCGGCGCGGATCCTGACCGGT
>JAEYTU010000179.1 GCA_023433825.1 Planctomycetota bacterium | reverse complement strand
ACGCCGCTGACCTCGTTGCTGCTGTGCCTGCTCGCGCAGGATCCCAATCCTGCGCCGGCCACGATCCTGCTCGAAGCCGACCGCATCCACGTCACACCGACGAACGTCCTCGCGCCGGGGCGGCTGCTGATCCGCGACGGCCGCGTCGCCTACGTCGGGAACGAGATCCCGGAGGACGCGATCCGCGGCGCGCAGCGACTGACCGTGAAAGGCGTCGTGACGGCAACGTTCGCGAGCGCGCACTCGTACCTCGGTCAGGCGACCGACCTGAACGAGCGCTACCGCGCCGCGAACCCGGAACTGCGCGCCGTCGACGGATTCGATCCGTTCGCCGATCAGCTGGCCGAGGTCGCCGCCAGCGGCCTGACGCTGGTTGCGCTCGCGCCGGTGTCCGGTGGCCCGATTCCCGGTGTCGCTGGCCTCGTCGCGCTGGGCGCCGACGCGTCGATCGTCGAAGCCGACGCGTACTTGAAGCTCGCGCTCGTGCCCGACGCGCTCGATCAGGAGCGCGGACCGACGTCGATCATGGGCGCCGCCGATCTGCTGCGTCGCCGGTTCCGCGCAGCGCGCACCGCCGCGGTCGACGACGGCTCGACGACGCTGCGCAGCGCGATCGTCGGTGGGCTGCGTCTCGCGATTCACGCGAACTCCCACGGCGAAATCCTGACCGCGCTCGACCTGTGCGAGGAATGGAGCGTTCGCCCGCTGCTGCTCGGTGGCGCCGAGGTCGAGAAGAGCATCTCGCGCCTCGCGACGTTGCAGGGTTCGGTCGTGCTCGGCGCCCCGACGTTCGCCGATCGCGAGGATCGCCTCGGCATCGCCGCGAAGCTCGAACAGGCGAAGGTCCCGTTCTCGTTCGCCGGTGACGGCGGCCACGCGATGCGCGTCGGCGCCGTGCTGGCGATGCGCGGCGGTCTGACGCGCGCCGGCGCGCTCGCAGCATTGACGCAGACGCCGGCCGAGCAGCTCGGCGTCGGCAACGTTCGCGGAACGCTGCTGCGCGACCACGTCGCCGACTTCGCCGTCTGGAGTGGCGACCCTCTCGATCTCTCGTCGCGTCTGCTCGCCGTCCACGTCGGTGGGCGCAAGATCGACGCCAAGCCCGCAGGCGCGAACCGATGATCCGATCCCCCTTCCGGAGTCCGATGGACCGATTCGCCACTCGCGCCGCGGCCCTCGCGCTGGCGCTGACCGGCGTCCTGCATGCGCAGGACGCGAACGATCGACCACCGACGGCGTTCCGCGGCGCGCGGATCCTGACGTCGAACGGACCGGCCGTCGACAACGGCATCCTGATCATCGCCGGTGGCAAGGTGCAGGCCGTCGGCGGCGCCGACCTCGCGATCCCCGACGGCGCGCGGATCGTCGACGTGACCGGACGCACGATCACGCCGGGACTCGTCGACGCCGGTGCGACGGTCGGCGTTCGCACGCGCGACGCGAACGAGCAGGAACGCGAGGTCACGCCGCAGATGCGGATCGTCGACGCCGTCGATCCAGCCGATCGCGGTTTCGCCCGCGTGCGAAAGGCCGGCGTGACGACGGTCATGCTGACGCCGGGTGACCGCAGCGTCGTCGGCGGACTCGGCGCGATCCTGAAGACGCGCGGCGACACCGTGCAGCAGATGCTCGTCAAGGACGAGGCCGGGCTGAAGATCGTGCTCGGCCCCGAACCGTCGGCCGGCAACCGTCCGATCCGCGGCGGCGTGCCGACGGGTCTCGCCTACCGCCGACCGACGACGCGCATGGGCGTCATCTGGTCGATTCGCGAGGCGTTCTACAAGGCGCAGGAATACCGCCGCCGCTCGATCGGCGAAGGTGAAGGCAGCGACGCCGATCCGGGTCTCGAAGTGCTCGTGCGCGCGCTCGATCGCAAGCTCGCCGTGCACACGACCGCACGCGCCGAACAGGACATTCGCACGGCGCTGCGCCTCGCCGAGGAGTTCGGCTACGAGACCGTGATCAACGAAGCCGTCGAGAGCCATCGCGTGATCCAGATGCTGGCCGACGCGAAGGTCAAAGTGCTGCTGTCCGGCGCCAGCGCGCTGACCGGGCGCGGCGACGAAGGCGCGTTCGGCGAGTACCGCTGGTCGACGGCGACCGCGCTCGCGAAGGCCGGCGTGCCGTTCGCGATCCACACCGGCGATCAGTTCGGTTCGATGCAGTTGATCCACGAAGCGACGTTCGCCGTCCGCTACGGCCTCGATCCCGATCTCGCGCTGCGCGCCGTCACGTCGATCCCGGCCGAGATCCTCGGCGTGGCGGACCGGATCGGTTCGCTGCAAGCCGGGCGCGATGCGGACTTCGTGATCTGGAGCGGCGATCCGTTCGCTCCGACGAGCCGCGCCGAAGCCGTCTACATCGAAGGTCTCGAGGTCGGCGGATGACGACCACCGCGCGCGACCAGCGTCCTTCCTGCACCGATTCCAAGCCTCCGCTCTCCAGACAACAGATCCCCACGATGAAGCTCGTTGCACTGCTCGCTCTCGCCACGCTGACGGCGCCGACGTTCGCTCAAGAAGTCGTCGCCGTGCGCGCGGGACGCCTGATCCCGATCGTCGGTGAGGAGATCAAGGACGCCGTCGTCCTGATCCAGGACGGCCGCATCACGGCGATCGGCGCCGGGATCGAAGTGCCGTGGAACGCGAAGGTCATCGACGCGAGCGACAAGGTCGTCATGCCGACCTGGGTGCTCGCCGATCAGACCGGCGGCCTCTACGGCGGCAACTTCGAGAACATGGCGAACGTCCCCTACCTGTCGGTGGCGGACGCGATCGATCCGACGAACATCTTCTTCGAGGAAGCGCTGCGGAACGGCGTCGGCACGATCCACGTGCTGCCGCAACTCGCGACGCTGCTCGGTGGACGTGGGATGGTCGCGCAGCCGTACGGCAAGACGGTCGCCGACATGACGGTGCTGTCGCATTCGGCGTTGCGGCTGTCGCTGCAGGGTCAGGGCGGAAGTCGCGTCGCGCAGATCCAGAAGCTGCGCCGCTCGTTGGAGGACGTGCAGGACTGGCTGAAGGACTACGAGCGCCGCAAGAAGGAGTTCGAGGCCGAGAAGGCCGCCGGCGCTGTGCCCGCCGACAAGACGTTCGACGAGGAGATCGACACGAACCGCAAGCCGGTCGTCGATCTGCTGCAGGGGAAGGGACGCGCGTTCCTGTACGTGCCGACGGCGGCCGAACTGCCGGAAGCCCTGCGCATGCTGACGCGCTACACGTTCCCGATCACGCTGACGCTCGGCCCGCGTTGCGTGAAGGCCGTCGACGCGCTGGCCGCGTTGAAGCAGCCGGTCGTCCTGACCGGCGCCGTCGAGTTCACCGAGGTCGACCCCGACACCGACGAGGAGACGACGACGTGCCTCGCCGTCGAACTCGCGAAGCGCAACATCCGATTCGCGATGACGC
>JAEYTU010000680.1 GCA_023433825.1 Planctomycetota bacterium | reverse complement strand
CCGGCCTCGAACTCGGCCGCGCACTGTTGCGCGGTGCGCCGCCAGACGAACGCGAGCAGTTCGTCCAACAGGTCATCTGGCGACGGTCGCTCGAAGCCGAAGCGAAGAAGCATGGCGTGACCGTCGACGACGCCGAAGCACGCGCGGAGGTCGAGAAGCGGCGACGCCAGCTCGAAGTCGACGGTCGGACGACCGGTGTCTCGTTCGAGCAGATGCTGCAGACGCAGGGGCTCGACCCGGCCTCGCTCGCACGATCGCCGGTGCTGCGGACGCAGATCCTCGAACAGAAGCTCTCGCTGGTCCTCCACCCCGACGACGCGCTGCGGAAGAAGATCCGTGACGAACCGGAGGCGGTGCTCCTGCACCACGGTGCACGGCGCCGGATCGAGGCGATCGTCTTCGCGTTCGCCGCGGGCGCGGTCGACGGAAAGCTGACGGCCGTCGACGAGTCGCAGGTCGCCGCCGCGAAGGTGCGCGCGGAGCGGATCCGCGAGCGGCTCGACGAAGGCGCCGACTTCGCGACGCTCGCGCGCACGCACAGCGACGACCCTGCCGGGCGCGTCGGCGGCGGCAATCTCGGCTGGCGCAGCCGCGGCGACGTCGGCATTCCACCGGCGGTTCGCGATGCCGCGTTCACGTTGCGCAAAGGCGAGATCGGCGGACCGCTGCGGACCGAAGTCGCCTGGTACGTGATCCGCGTCGCAGCGATCGAACCGGATCCGCCCGAGAACGTGCTGCTGCAGCGCATGCGGGATGCACTCGTGCACGAGCGTCAGCGTCGAATCCTGCTCGACGCGAAGATCGAACTCGTGCGATGACCGAAGGCACATGACCCGAACATGACATCCCCACTCACTTGGTCGCTGTCCCACGGCGTCGTCGCGTTCCCCGACGCACACCATCTGCACTCGGTCGAACGGGTCGTGCGCACGAGCGATGCCTACGAGCGGCCACCCAAGGAAGGCGAGACGCTCGTCGTCGTCCTCGGCGGCACGCACGACCTGTACGCCGGCAGCGGGAGCTGGGCGCAACGCGGGACGCGCGCGACGCCGTTCGACGGACGTGCGTGCGCGCTCTACGTCCCCGGGCGAACGCCGATGGCTGCCGACGGCGGCGGCGGCGAACTGCTGTTCGTCGAGTACCGGATGCCGGCGCCGGCGAAGGCCGCCACACCGGAACGCAAGCCGATGCTGCCGCTCGCCGGCAGCAACAAGGTCTACGACGGGGAACGCGGCGACTGGGTCCGCCTCGAAGACCTTCCTACGTCCCCGGAAGCGGTGCTGCCGCGACGGATCCCGGTGCGCGACGTCGACGGCGTGCGCGTCGAGGACGTGTTCGCGCCGGACTACAAGGCGGCCGTCGGGAGCCTGCTCGAATTCGTCCTGCAAGACGGCGTCGAACTGACGCTGCCGCCGCCCGCGCACGCGCGCGAGGTCGCCGTCGTCTACTCGACGCGCGGCAAGCTGACGATCGAAGGTCGCGACGACGGCGGCCAGCGCGACGGCGTCGTGTTCGGCGACGCGCGACCGCTGCGGATGCGCAGCGACGGCGGCCCGACCTACGTCGCCGTCGCGTTCGGCGGACCGAAGTCGCAGACCTGAACCGGCGCGTCGGCGCCGGCGAGCCGCAGCGTCGTGCCGGCCGTCGCGAACTCGCGGGCGACGTAGCCGAGCGCTGCGACACGGCCGTCCGCGAACCGCACGGCCGACATCGTTCGACCGACCTTCTCGCCGTCCTCGGTCTCGACGAGCGACGTCCCCGGCGCTGGCGCGTCGTCGACGTCGATCTGCAGCAGGCGCAGCTGACGATTGACGTGCCCGTACGTGTGGATGCGCGCGACGATCTCCTGACCGGTGTAGCAGCCCTTCGTCGTCGACACGTGGTCGTCGAGCGCAGCCTCCAGCGCGAGCGTCGTCGCGTCGGTGTCGATCCCGACCGCGACGTCACCGGCGACGATTCGCAGCAGTTCGGCACGTTCCGGCGTGGCGAGCGGCAACCGCGCGACGACATCGGCCGGCGCGGACTCGTTCGGCGGAAGGTGCCACGCGACGCGCTGCAATCCATGCCGCTCGACCGCGAGACCCAAACCCCCGCCGACCGGCCGCACGGAGCCGGCCCTCCACCCGGACGCTCCCAGCGCGTCGGTCCCGACGACGGCGCCGCAGGCGAGGTCGTCGCGAACGCGGATCCCCAAGCGTTCCGTGAAGTGGTACCGATCGAGCAGTTCGGCGACCTCGGCGCGGGCGCCGAGTGCCGTCTCGACGACGTAGCGATCCGAGAGCCGCCCGACGCGGCAGACGGCGACCAGCTTGCCCTTCGGGTTGAGGAACGCCGCCGGCCGCACCTCCCCGTCGGCCAGCGCCGCGACGTCCTGCGAACACAGGCGGTGCAGGAACTCGGCGGCGTCTGGACCAGACAGCTCGACGAGACCGAATTCGGCGTGCGGCAGCCAGAGTGCCGCGGCGTCGCGGACGGCGGCGGAGATTGCGTCGGAAGTGTTCATCGGAGGGTGCCTTCGAGGATCCGACCCGGACCCGAACGGAACAACGAATCGGTGCGCGGCGAGCCAGATCGGGCGCGTGTCTGGCCCAAGTCCGACGTCGTATCCAGTCGACGACGTTGAAATAGGACCAATGCAGGGCTACTTAGGCCGCCTCGTTGCGTCCGACCTGTCTGGCACCGAGCGCAACTGGAGTCTCGATGATCCGCATCACGAAGAAAGGTGACTACGCCGTGTACATCATGGGCTGCTTGGCCCAGCGCACGGCTCCCGCCGTCGCGGCGACTTCCGCTGCCTCGGCCCGTGTCACCTCGGCCAGTGTCACCGCGGCCCCCGAGACCCTCCCCCCACAGCTCTGCAGCGCGCAGGAAGTCGCCGAGGCGACCCGACTCAGCAAGCCCCTCGTCGCCAACCTGCTGAAGGACCTGACCCGCGCGAACCTCCTCGAATCGGTGCGCGGCCTCCGCGGCGGCTATCGCCTCGCGGTCCCGGCCGAGTCGATCTCGCTCGCCGCGATCCTGCAAGCCGTCGAGGGGCCGTTCCAACTGGTCGACTGCGCGACGCAGCGCGGCGACACCGACGGCACCGCGTCGCACGCCGCTTCGCCCGCCCACACCGAACACGACTGCACCTATTTGCGCTTCTGCCCGACCCGCAGCCCGATGCGCAATCTGCACGCGCGCATCGCGCGCATGCTCGAGGACGTCAAGCTGCCCGAGTTGATCGGCACGCCGCTGATGTCCGTCGAATCCCGACTGAACGACACCCCCTCGCTCAGCGCTCCCGCCGGCGCGCTCGGCCTTCACGATCGATGAGCCTGACCTTCCCGATCTACATGGACTACAGCGCGACGACGCCGTGCGACCCGCGCGTCGTCGACAAGATGGTCCCGTTCTTCAGCCGGACGTTCGGCAACGCCGCGAGTCGGAACCATTCGTTCGGATGGACCGCCGAGGCCGCCGTCGAGGCCGCACGCGAGCAGGTCGCCGCACTGATCGGCGCGAGCGCGAAGGAGATCCTCTGGACGAGCGGTTCGACCGAGTCGAACAACCTGGCGATCAAGGGCGTCGCCGGCATGTACCGCGAGAAGGGCAACCACCTGATCACGGCGATCACCGAGCACAAGGCCGTGCTCGACCCGATGAAGCACTTGGAGCAACAGGGCTTCGAGGTCACGTATCTGCCGGTCGACGGTCGTGGCCGGATCGATCTGGCCGCCCTCGCCGCAGCGATCACCGACCGCACGATCCTGGTCTCGCTGATGGCGGCGAACAACGAGATCGGCACGGTCCACCCGCTCGCCGAGATCGGCGCGTTGTGCCGCGCGAAGGGCACGCTGTTCCACACCGACGCCACGCAAGCCGCGGGCAAGCTGGCCCTCGACGTCGAGTCGCAGCACGTCGATCTGATGTCGCTCTCGGCGCACAAGATGTACGGCCCGAAGGGCGTCGGCTGCCTCTACGTGCGGCGCCGCAATCCGCGCGTTCGGCTCGTTCCGATCCTCGACGGTGGCGGCCACGAGCGCGGGATGCGCTCCGGCACGCTGAACGTCCCCGGCATCGTCGGCATGGGCGAGGCCGCGCGGATCTGTCGCGAAGAGATCTGTCGCGAAGAGTCCGAAGCCGAAGTCGCGCGTTTCGCCGCGATGCGCGATCGCCTCGAGTCGAGCCTGCTGCGCCGGATCCCGGACGCCGTCGTCAACGGCGACGTCGAACACCGCCTGCCGCATCTGTCGAACGTGTCGTTCCCGTACGTCGAGGGCGAGTCGTTGATCATGGGGATCAAGGAGATCGCCGTGTCGTCGGGTTCGGCATGCACGTCGGCGAGCCTCGAACCGAGCTACGTCTTGAAGGGACTCGGGCTCGGCGACGAACTCGCTCACAGTTCGATCCGCTTCTCGCTCGGTCGCTTCACGACCGACGCGGAAGTCGACTACGTCGTGGCGAAGGTCGGCGACGAGGTCGAGCGCCTGCGCGCCATGTCCCCGCTGTGGGAGATGGTCCAGGAAGGCGTCGATCTGTCGAAGGTCAAGTGGACCTTGCACTGATCCGCACGCACTTCGACGTCGCAACTCACTCCCCAACCGAATTCCGCAAGCGAAACAGGACTCCGAAACATGGCCTACAGCGACAAGGTGCTCGATCACTACAACAACCCGCGCAACGTCGGCGCGCTCGACAAGAACGCGCCTGACGTCGGCACCGGCATCGTCGGTGCGCCCGAGTGCGGCGACGTCATGAAGCTGCAGATCAAGGTCGACGCCGACGGCAAGATCGTCGACGCGAAGTTCAAGACCTACGGCTGCGGCTCGGCGATCGCTTCGTCGTCGCTCGCCACCGAGTGGTTGAAGGGCGCGACCGTCGACGACGCCGCGAAGATCCAGAACACGCAGATCGTCGAGGAGCTGTCGCTCCCGCCGGTCAAGATCCACTGCTCGGTGCTCGCGGAGGACGCCATCAAGGCCGCGATCGCCGACTACAAGGCGAAGCAGGATGCAGCCCGCGGCGTGACCGCGGCGACCGATCCGGCGAGCTGAGGACGAGAAACCAGATGAACGACAGCACGACGACCGACACGAAGCCGAAGCCGAAGAAGGGCCGCGGCGTGCAGATCACCGAGCGCGCGGCACAAGAGGTCCTGCGCGTGATCGCCGAGCACGGCATGCCCGAGACGACGTGGGTCCGGGTCGGCGCGAAGGGCGGCGGTTGCTCGGGGTTCAGCTACGTCCTCGACTTCGATCAGAACGGTCCGACCGAGTTCGACCTGACGTTCGAGAGCTTTGGCGTCCGACTCGTCATCGACAAGAAGAGCGAGTTCTTCATGGGGGGCACCGTGCTCGACTTCAACGACGGGCTGCTCAACCGCGGCTTCACGTTCGTCAATCCGTCGTCGACCGGTTCGTGCGGATGCGGCACGTCGTTCTCGGCCTGAAGTCCTCGACCTGCATCACGACCAACATCGAACCGCGTCGCTCTTGACCTCCGATCCTTTCGCGCTCCTCGGTGTGCCGGTCACGCTGGATCTGGACGCCGCACGACTCGAGACGATCTACCTGCGCAAGTCGCGCGACACGCACCCCGATCACCGGGAAGGCGATCCCCGCGACGACACGGACGAGACCGAAACGCTGTTGCACGCGGCTGCGCTGAACCAGGCGTTCCGCGATCTGTCGGATCCGTGGCGGCGTGCCGAGGCGCTGGTCGAGCACCACGCTCCGGACGCCATGGAACGCGCGAAACGACTCGCGCCAGAGTTCCTCGCCGAGGCACTCGAGTTGGCCGAGGAGGTGTCGTTCGCGCGCGCCGACGACGACGCGCTCCGCGCGCGCATCGAGGCGCGGATCGACGAGTCGTTCGCGCGCCTCCGCGAGGCCGTCGACGCCGGCGACTTCGACGCCGCAGCGGCGCGGATCCACGAGT
>JAEYTU010000667.1 GCA_023433825.1 Planctomycetota bacterium | reverse complement strand
AGCGTGACGTTCGGCACCGGCGACGACGACGTCAGCACGGGTGACCACGCCGTTCCGGTCGGCAAGGTCCTGTGGTCGTACGCATTCGCCGGCGGTTTCGGTCTCGGCGGCAACCTCGTGTTCGGCTACCCGCACGATGGACGCCAACGCTTCGACCAGGTCGCCGCGTCGATCTACGGCACGTACACGCTGAACGACCGCGCCAGCGTGTTCGGCGAGTACTTCGTCGTCGCGCCGTACGCGAATGGCACCGGTCCCGCGCACACTGTCGACGGCGGCGTGACGTACCTGCTCCGTCGAACGGTCCAGATCGACGCGCGCGTCGGACTCGGCCTGAACGATCACGCCGACGACGTCTTCGCCGGCGTCGGCATCAGCTTCCTGTTCTGAGCGCGTTCGCACGCCAACCAAGCCATGACCACACTCGTGATCGCTCTGATCGTCGTCGCGTGCTTCGTCTACCTGCTCGTGGCCGTCCTTCGGCCCGAGCGATTCTGACCGCGAGGATCCGATGAGCCGCAGCCCTTCCCGCTTCGCTCTCGAACTGGTGCGACCCGCCGTCGTCGACTCGTTCCGCAAACTCCATCCGCGTGCGATGGCGAGGAACCCCGTCATGTTCGTCACGATGGTCGGCGCCGTCCTGACGACCTACGGCATCGCGGAGGCCGGCGACGACGGGCCGTTCGTGCTGCAGCTGTCGGTCTGGCTCTGGTTCACCGTGCTGTTCGCGAACTTCGCCGAGGCGATGGCGGAGGGGCGCGGCAAGGCGCAGGCGAATGCGCTCCGCGCGACGCGGTCGGAGACGTTCGCGCGCCGGCGGCGTGCCGACGGCACCGAGGAGCGCGTCGCCGCTTCCGAGCTGCGCAAGGGCGACCTCGTCCTGGTCGGCACCGGCGAGACGATCCCCGCCGACGGCGACGTGATCGACGGCATCGCGAGCGTCGACGAGTCGGCGATCACCGGCGAATCGGCGCCGGTCATCCGCGAGAGCGGGGGCGATCGCTGCGCGGTCACCGGCGGGACTCGGGTCCTCAGCGACTGCATCACGGTCCGTGTCACCGCCGAGCGCGGCAGCGGATTCCTCGATCGCATGATCGCGATGGTCGAGGGCGCGCGCCGCCACAAGACACCGAACGAGATCGCGCTGACCGTTCTGCTGGCGGCGCTGACACTGAGCTTCCTGCTCGTCTGCGTGACGCTGCGATCGTTCGGCAGCTACGCCGGCGTCGCGTTCGAGGCGCCGGTCCTGATCGCGCTCTTCGTCTGTCTGATCCCGACGACGATCGGTGCGCTGATGAGCGCGATCGGGATCAGCGGCATCGACCGGTTGAGCCAACGCAACGTGATGGCGACCAGCGGTCGCGCGGTCGAAGCGGCGGGCGACGTCGACGTGCTGCTGCTCGACAAGACCGGGACGATCACGCTCGGCAACCGGATGGCGACGGCGTTCGTCCCGGCACCCGGTGTGACGGCCGAGCAACTTGCCGACGCCGCACAGCTCGCGTCTCTCGCCGACGAGACACCGGAGGGTCGCAGCATCGTCGTGTTGGCGAAGAAGCAGTTTCGAATGCGCGGTCGCGACGTCGCCGATCCACAGGCGACGTTCGTGCCGTTCACCGCGCAGACGAGGATGAGCGGCGTCGATCTCGCGTCGGCGGGTGCACCGCGGCGACGGATCCGCAAGGGTGCGGTCGAGGCCGTCCTTTCGTTCGCCGCCGCGGAAGGCGGGCGGCCCGACCCGGCGATGCTCGCCGCTGCAGACGAAGTGTCGCGCAGCGGTGGCACGGCGTTGGTCGTCGCCGACGGTCCGAAGCTGCTCGGCGTCGTGCGCCTCGAGGACGTCGTCAAGGGCGGCATTCGCGAACGCTTTGCTCGGCTGCGTGCGATCGGCATCCGCACCGTGATGATCACCGGCGACAACCCGCTGACCGCGGCAGCGATCGCGGCAGAGGCCGGCGTCGACTCGTTCCTCGCGCAGGCGACCCCCGAGATGAAGTTGCAGCGCATTCGCGACGAGCAGGCGCAGGGGCGTCTGGTCGCGATGACCGGCGACGGCACGAACGACGCACACGCGCTGGCGCAGGCCGACGTCGGGGTCGCGATGAACACCGGCACACAAGCCGCGCGCGAGGCCGGGAACATGGTCGACCTCGACAGCAATCCGACCAAGCTGCTCGACATCGTCGAGATCGGCAAACAGCTGATCATGACGCGCGGCGCGTTGACAACGTTCAGCATGGCCAACGATGTCGCGAAGTACTTCGCGATCCTTCCGGCGATGTTCGTCGGCGTCTACGCGACGGCGGACGAACATGGGCCGCTCGCCGCGCTCGACGTGATGGGTCTGCACTCGCCGCGAAGCGCGATCCTCAGTGCCGTCGTCTTCAACGCACTGATCATCGTCGCGCTGATCCCGTTGGCGCTGCGCGGTGTCGCGTATCGCCCGGCGAGTGCTGCGGTCGTGCTGCGACGCAACCTGCTCGTCTACGGGCTCGGCGGCGTCGTCGCGCCGTTCGTCGGGATCAAGCTGATCGATCTGCTGCTGACGGCACTGCACCTGGTCTGACGCTCGACCACCATGACCACCTACGTGATCTACCTGATGCTCGGACTCGGCGTGTTCGCGCTGCTGTTCCTGCTCACCGCTCGGTTGGACCGGGTGTGAATGCGAGAGACTCCATGGAAGCCATCCTGCTCGTCCTGCTGATCGTCGGCGGTGCTGCCGCACTGTCGTGGCCGCTCGGCCGCTACCTGCGGTGGGCGATGGACCCGGTGTCGCTCGCTGGTCCGGCGGGGCGCTTCGATCGGCTGTTTCGCCGCATCGGCGGTCGTTCGACGCGCGAGTCGCAGGATTGGAAGCGCTACTGCGTCGCGCTGCTGACCTTCAACGTCGTGATGTTCGTCGTGTGCTTCGGTCTGCTCGCGCTGCAGCACCTGCTGCCGTGGAACCCGGACGGCAAGACCTCGCTCGAGCCCAGTCTGGTCTTCCACACGACCGCTTCGTTCACGTCGAACACGAACCTGCAGCACTACTCGGGCGAAGTGTCCCTGACGTACCTGTCGCAGCTCGGTGCGTTGATGTGGCTGCAGTTCGTGTCCGCGGCGACCGGCATCGCGGCCCTCGCGGCGATGGCTCGTGGCCTCGCGGGTCGCGCCGCGATGGGAAACTTCTTCGTCGACGTGCAGCGCGCGACGTTCCTCGTGTTGCTGCCGGCCGCCGTCGTCGTCGCCGCGTGGCTGGTGCTCGCCGGGATGCCGATGACGCTGCAAGGTGCCGTGAAGGCGCTGACACTCGAGGGTGCAGAGCAGTCGATCGCGCGCGGGCCTGTCGCCGCGTTCGTCGCGATCAAGCAACTCGGGACCAACGGCGGCGGCTACTTCGGGACCAACAGCACACACCCGTTCGAGAATCCATCGTTCTCGACGAACGCCGTGTCGACGATCGCGATCCTCGCGATCCCGATGGCCTGCGTCTGGATGTTCGGGCGCATCGTCGGGCGGATGCGCCACGCGACGGTCGTGTTCGGCGTCATGCTGATGCTGCTGCTCGTCAAGATCGGTGCGGCCGTGGTCCTCGAATCGGCGCCGACGCCAGCGTTCGAAGGTCTTCCGATCGCGCAGGACACCGGCAATCTCGAGGGCAAGGAGCTGCGGTTCGGCGCGGCAGCTGGACCACTGTGGGCCGCGGCGACGACGAGCACGAGCAACGGCTCGGTCAACTGCATGCACGACAGTCTGAATCCGCTGACAGGCCTCGTGCCGATGGCCGGCATGTGGCTCAACGCGACGTTCGGCGGCGCCGGCGTCGGCATGATCAACATGTTCGTCTACGTCGTTCTTGCCGTGTTCCTCGCCGGAATGATGGTCGGCCGCACACCCGAGTACCTGCAGCGGCGCGTCGAGATCGGCGAGGTCAAGCTCGCCGTGCTGGCGATGTTCGCGCACGCACTGTTCGTCCTCGGCGGCACTGCGTTGTTCGCGGCGACGCCGTGGGGAACCAGCACGACGAAGACCGTCGGCGCGCATGGGTTCAGCGAGATCCTGTACGAGTTCAGCTCGGCGTCGGCGAACAACGGATCGGGGTTCGAAGGGCTCGGCGACGACACGGTGCCGTGGAACGTCGCGACAGGGCTGGTCATGCTGCTCGCGCGCTATCTCCCGATCGTCCTGCCGCTCGCGATCGCAGGTTCGATGGCCAGGAAGCGGCCGACGGCCGCGTCGGCCGGAACGCTGGCCGTCGACACGACGACGTTCGGCGTGATGCTGCTCGCGACGATCCTGTTCCTCGGCATGTTGACGTTCCTCCCGGCGGCCGCGCTCGGTCCCGTCGCCGAACATCTCGGATCCGTCAAGTGATCCTTCGGAGCACGTTCATGGCATCGGTCCTCGCCAGCCTTCGCCTCGTCGCCGCGACGTGGCTCGTCTGCGTCGTCGGCTACACCGCGGCGATCCTCGCGTTCGCGCAGATCGTGACCCTGGAAACGGCGAACGGTTCGTTGCTGGTGCGCGCGGACGGCACGGTCGTCGGCAGCCGTCTGGTGGCGCAGGCATTCACGCAGCCGCAGTGGTTCTGGCCGCGTCCGTCGGCCGTCGCCCACGACGCCGCCCGTGCCGGCGGCAGCAACGAGTCCCCGGCCGGGCAGAAGCTCGTCGAGCGCGCGAAGCAGTCGATCGCGATCCACGGCGCCACGACCGATCGGCCGCTTCCCGCCGACCTCGCCGCCGCGTCCGGCAGTGGACTCGATCCGCACATCACGGTGGCCGCAGCGCTCCACCAGGTCGACCGCGTTGCTGCGGCGCGCGGGGCATCGCCGTCCGCGTTGACGGCACTCGTGCATCGGCACGCGTTCGCCCCCGGCGGCATCTTCACCACGGGTCGTGTCGTCAACGTCCTGGAACTCAATCTCGCACTCGCCCGGTGAGCGCAGAGCCGTTCCGTCCCCGACACCGATGAACCCCGCAGACGCCGAGCGACCCGATCCCGATCGGCTGTTGGCGCAGGTCCGAGATGCGCAGGCCCGTGCGCGTCGCGGTCGCTTGAAGGTCTGGCTCGGCGCCGCGCCGGGGGTCGGCAAGACGTTCGCGATGCTGACGGAAGCGCATCGGCTCCGCGCGCAGGGCGTCGACGTCGTCGTCGGAATCGTCGAGACGCACGGTCGCGCCGAGACGGAGCGGCTCCTCGACGGCCTCGAGACGTTGCCCCGCCGCAGCGTCGCGTATCGCTCGACGACGCTGACCGAGTTCGATCTGGACGCTGCGCTCGCGCGCCGCCCGACGATCGTGCTCGTCGACGAACTGGCGCACACGAACGCGCCAGGCTCGCGATTCGAGAAGCGGTGGCAGGACGTTCGTGCGCTGTTGGAGGCCGGCATCTCCGTGCACACGACGCTGAACGTGCAGCACGTCGAGAGCCTCAACGACGTCGTCGCCCGCCTGACCGGCGTGCAGGTGCGGGAGACGCTGCCCGACTCCGTCCTCGACGAGGCGGACGAGGTCGAACTCGTCGACTTGCCCCCCGATGCGCTGCTCGAGCGACTCGCGGCGGGCAAGGTCTACATCCCGGAGACGGCGCGCGCGGCCGCGCAGTCGTTCTTCCGGAAGGGCAATCTCAGTGCGCTGCGTGAACTCGCCCTGCGGAAGACCGCACAGATGGTCGACCGCGAACGCCGCGAGGAACGTCGCGAGCCCGGCGCACGTCGGCTGCGGGGAGCGCACGAACGCGTCCTCGTCTGCGTCGGGCCGAGCCCGTTGTCCGCGCGCCTCGTGCGCGCCGCACACCGCATGGCGGCCGTGATCCGCGCCGAGCTGTACGCGGTGTTCGTCGAGACCGGGAGAGGTCGGGGGCTGTCGGTCGCCGCGCGCGACCGCGTCCTGCAGAACCTGCGGATCGCCGAGTCGTTGGGTGCGCGGATCGCGACGATCGACGGTCCAGATCCCGCCGCCGCGATCGTCGCGTTCGCCGACAGCCACGACGTCAGTCGGATCGTCGTCGGCAAGACCGGCCGCAGCCGGCTGCACGACGCGCTGTTCGGGTCGTTCACGATGGAAGTGATCCGCGCGAGTCGCGACATCGACGTCTACGTGATCCACGGGGAAGCAGAGGGGGAGCACGAACCGACGCCGGCCTCGGTGCGTTCGCGGGAGATCGGGCGCGACGCGTGGCGTCGGTGGTTCGTCGCCCTCGGCGTGACCGGCGCGTCGGTCGCGGCCGCGGTCGCTCTGTACGAGCCGCCGGACCTGACGACCGAGGCGCTGGTACTGATCCTCGGCACGGTCGTCACCGCGCTGTACTGCGACCGGTGGTCGACGGTCGTCGCCGCGATGGCCAGCGCGTTGGCGTTCAACTTCCTGCTCGTCGAGCCGCGCTACACGCTCGCGATCGCGGCCGCTTCGTACCTCGTCGCGTTCGTCGTGATCCTCGTCGTCGGGCTCAGCGTCGGTTCGCTGGTCGCCGCAGCGCGGGAGCGCGCCGAGGCCGCGCGGGAACGGGAGGGCGAGATCGGTGCGCTGCAGTCGTTGACGCGCGAACTGACACAGGCGCAAACCGCGGACGACATCGGCAGGGTCGTGTTGGCGCACTTGCGCGACGTCGTCGCCGGTGACCTGGCGATGTTCGTTCCGATGCCCGGCGAACCGCTCGGCGTCGCGAACCTGGTCGCGACGCATGGGTCGAGTGACTGGCTCTTGGCGGACGAACTCGCCGTCGCCCGTTGGTGCCACGAGCACGGCCGGGCGGCTGGCGCTGGAACGGGCAACCTGCCGGGCACGCAAGCGCTGTTCGTGTCGCTGCGCTCTCGCCGCGGCAAGGAAGGCGTGCTCGCGGTGCGCACGGGCCGTGCGCACGGAGTGCTGGCGCCAAAGCAGCGGATGCTCGTCGACACGTTCGCCGATCAGGCGGCGCTGGCGTTCGAGCGCGTCGCACTGACGGAGGAACGGCACGAAGCCCTGCGCGATGCGGAGGCCGAGCGGCTGCGCAGCACGCTGCTGG
>JAEYTU010000657.1 GCA_023433825.1 Planctomycetota bacterium | reverse complement strand
GCGTCATGCTGTGGACGGCGTTGCTCGCGAGTCTGCAATGGGACTTCGAAGCGGAGGTCGCATGGATTCGCGCCGCGCAGGACACCGGCCGTGGCGGACTCTCGGAGCCCGAGTGGCGAGGTCGGCTCGGCGATGCGTTGTTCCGCGCCGGACGCTACGCCGACGCCAACCCGCTGCTCGCCGCCGGCGCCGTCGGTCCCGAGGGCGCGCGCAGGATCGCGTTCGCGCAGCTCGCCGACGGCCTGCCGCTCGAACGTGTGCCGATCGGCAACCGCGTCGCCGAACTGCCGCTCGGTGACGGTCCGATCCCACGCGTTCACTGCGTGATTGGCGGCCGCGAGCGGTCGCTCCTGTTCGACACCGGCGCCGCGTTCACGACGCTGACGCGAACGCTGGCGATCGACATCGGCGTCAAACCGATCGTCGTCGCCGGTCTCGGGCGCGACGGACTCGGCCAGGAGTTCCCGGTCCATGCCGGTGTGCTCGACGAGTTCGTCCTCGTCGACGTCCCCCTCGGTTCTCACCCGGTTCTCGTCGTCGAGGACGGCCGCATCGCCGTGCGCGGCGTCGACGGCGGCGCGCCGGCCTCCGGTCTGATCGGGCTCGACGTCGTGTTGCGGTTCCGGTTCACGCTGGATCCGGTGCGACGTTCGCTGGTCCTCGAACCGAGGATCGGCCTGCCCGACGCGGAGTCGGTCCCGTGCCTCCTCGTCGAAGACGCGTTGCGTGCGCCGATCAGCATCGAAGGTCGCGAGCTGTGGTTCGTGATCGACACCGGCGCCAGCCATTCGAGCCTGACCGAGTCAGGGTTGCGTGCGTTGCCCGGCGGGGATCGGCGCGCCGTCGAAGGGCATCGCACGGTCCGGACACCGGGCGGCGGTTGGATCGCGGTGCGGGAAGTGCGCGGCGTCACACTGTCGGTCTCCGGCGTGCGCTTCGTCGGGGTGGATCTGCCGATCGTCAAGCGCGTCGACTCGGGACTGTTCCCGCTGCACGGTGTGCTGGGTGCGGATCTGCTGCTGCAGTCACGGATGACGATCGACTCGGCGCGAATGCAGATGACGACCGGCCGCTGACGCGATCCTCGCGCGGGGACCGGCTGTCGCGCACGCAGGACAGATCGACCGGCGTGCCGCGAACGAACGGCGGCGAACGCGCATCGCGAACACGGAGCGCGAATGCGCGCGACGCGCGGCATTCGTCGTCGCGCGCTCGTCGGCGGCCACGCGGCGTCGCCGGCACGCACGTTGCCAAGCGCGGCGCCCCGAACGCGCGGCACCCGCCGCGCGCGAACCCCCGAGTCGTCACGATCCATGAAGCACGCCCTCACCGCTTGCCTGCTCGCGTGTCTGGTCTCCGGCTGCGCGTCGAACGCGCCCGAGAAACTACGCCAGCAGGGTTACGAACTCCTCGCCGCCGGCCGCATCGACGAAGCCGGCGCCGTTCTCGAACACCCCGGACTCGAACACGACGTCGTCGCGCGACTGCTTCGCGCCGAAGCGGCGTTCCGCGCTGGCGATCACGACGCTGCGATCGCGCGCTACCGGACGCTCGTCGCCGGTGAACTGTCGCACGCGATGCGAACGCTGGCGCTGCACAACCTCGCCGCATCGCTGTCGGCGTCCGGGCGTTCCGATGAGGCCTATCGCACGCTGCAGCAGCTCGCCGACCACGCCGGTCCGTCGCCGTCGCTCGAGAAGCAGCTCGGCGTCGCAGCGCTCGCCGACGGCAGGCTGACGACCGCGCGCAGCCACTTCGCGCGACTCCCCGAACCCGAGCGCACGCGCGTCGCCGAAGTGCTCGGCGCCGACTTCGTCGCGCAGAACGCAGACACGCAATGAGGCGCACCGTCATGCAACGAACAGCAACCACGACACCGTTCCTGATGGCCGCCTGTTGCATCGCCGGCGGCCTCCTCGCACAGGCCCCAGCGGATGGCGCCGGCGCGAGCGTCACACTTCCGCGCTTCGATCCCGAGCGACAGACCGCGCGCATCGTCGACAGCCTGAAGCGGCTCGAACCGCTGGGCGCGTCGATCCGCGACGCCAACGAACGGATCGTCCCGCTGGTCAAGGCCTACAACGAGAAGCCAACGCCGGAGGGACTCGAAGCCGTCGAGTCCGAGCTCTCGGCTCTGACACTCTCACTGTCGCGCGACATCGGTCGCGTGCTCGGCGAGAAGGAGAAGATCCGATTCGCCGTGCAAGACGTCACGCGCACGTCGGTGCTCTCCGAACAAGCCGTCGCTGCGGCGATCGACGACATGAACAAGCGCGCCGAGTCGGAAGCGACGGCGATGCAGCAAGGCCGCGAGCGACTCGAAGTCCTCGCAGCGAAGGCGCAGGACGCGTCACCGGAGAACCGCGCTGCGGCGATGGCCGAGTTCAAGGAGGCCTATCGCAACTACACGCGCGTCAGCTATCGCCACAAGATGCTCGTCGGAACGGCGACGAACCATCGCAGCCTGCTGCAGGGCATCGGCGCCGTTCGGCGCGGGTTCGAAGCCGTCGGCGGCAACATGCAGGACGTCTTCGATCGGATCGAAGACTCCGGCGAGCTGCTGTCGTTCGCCGCAGGGATCCGCAAGGAGACCGCAGATCTGCTCGGTCAGTACCGCCGGATCCTCGGCGACGGCGCCGGATCGATGCGCGAGATGATGGACACGCTGCGCAGCATCCAGGGCCAGATGCGGATCCTCTCGACGCTCAGCGAGAATCTCGACACGGCGAGCAGCTTCACGGCGATCGTCAAGGACATGGAGGACTTCTCGAAGACGTTGGTTCCCGAGGGCGCGACGAGCCTCGTGCCGACCGGCGACGACTTCTGGGCACAGAAGGTCTCGGAGATCGCGTCGGGAAGGTTCTTCCAACAGAAGCCGCCGGTGGTCGGAGACAAGTGATGATCGAGATGCTGTTCCTGTCGTGCGTCCTGCTGCAGCAGGACCCCGTTCCGGCGGGTTCCGGATTCGAGATCGCCGCTGCGAACTACGCGAAGGTCGCCGAAGGCACCGGCGCGTCGGTCGCCTCGCTCGACGGCCGCGTCACGACGGTTCGTGAGCGCGTCGAGTCGCTGGGTGCGAAGCTCGCGGAGGTCGACGCCGAACTGACCGCCGTCGATCGACTGGAGATCGAGAACCTCGTCACGCTGCGTGAGCGCTTCGTCGGCGCGGACCTCGAAGCGCGCGTCGCGGAGACCGAGCGAACGTTCCGCCGGCGCCGCGAGCTTCTGCTGGAGAACAAGCGGTTGCTGCAACAGGACCGCACCGACGCGGCCGAGTCGCTGCGCCGGTTGCAGATGGAGTTGGACCTCGCGCAGGCGTCGGCCGCGCGCAAGTCGTCGCCGGCGGGACTCCCGATCGACGCCGCGACGCGCACCGACGAACGCATTCGGTCGTACTGCCGCCGCAAGGCCGCGGAGCTCGGCACCCCGACACTGCAGCCGGTTCCGGCAGCGTGGCTGCGAGCCACCGTCGGCACGCACTGAACGAAGGCGAACGCGATGCGCCCCCTCGTCTGGTTCGCGGTCGTCGTCTCTGTCGCGGCGCACGCCTACCTGTTCGTCGCCGACGTCGGCGGCGTGCGTCGCCTCGCGACCGGCGAAGGGATCCTCCCGGCGCCGCGCGAGCCGGTTCCGGTCGACGTGACGTTCGCGGCGAAGGCGACCCCTCCGCCTGCCGCGAACGTCGCGCCGGAACCGGCGCCGACCGACGTCGCGCGGCCGGCCGCCGCTGTCGCGAAGGACGCGGTCGCCGACGCGGCGCCGAACGCGGCGTCCGGTTTCCGC
>JAEYTU010000515.1 GCA_023433825.1 Planctomycetota bacterium | reverse complement strand
CGGTTGCGGGACGACGTGAAGCCAGTGTCCGAGACCCTCTCGATGTCCGAGGTGACGGCACCCGTCCGCGACGAACTCGACCGCGTGCAAGCCGAGTTGCTGGCCGACCTGATGCCCGGCCAGCGCGACCTGCTGCCGCTCGTCGAGCACGTCGCCCGGTACCGCGGCAAGCAACTTCGCCCGACGTTGGTGTTCCTGTCCGGGCGCGCCGTCGGACCGCTGACCGACGCGCACATCACGGTCGCCAAGGTCGTCGAACTGATCCACACGGCGACGCTGGTCCACGACGACATCCTCGACGGCGCGAACATGCGCCGGCAGCTGCCGACGCTGAACGCGATGCACGGCAACGAGGTGTCGGTGCTGCTCGGCGACTACATCTACGCGCGCGCGTTCCAGTTGTCGGTGTCGATGGACGACCAGACCTGCAGTCGGATGCTGTCGGACGTCACGCGCACGATCTGCCAGGGCGAGATCACGCAGATCCTGCATCGGTTCGACTACGCGTGGACCGAGGAGCGCTACTTCGAGGTCATCGCCGACAAGACGGCGAGTCTGTATGCCGCGGCATGTCGGCTCGGCGCCCACTACTCGGGCGCGTCTGCGGCCGTCGCATCGCAGTTCGAGCGCTACGGACTCGAACTCGGCATCGCGTTCCAGATCGTCGACGACGTTCTCGACCTCGGCGGCGACGAAGCGGTCGTCGGCAAGACGCTCGGCTCTGACCTCGACAAGGGCAAGTTGACGTTGCCGTTGCTGTGGTTGCTGCGCGAGCGCACGACCGGCGATCGACTCCGTTCGCTGATGGGCGCCGATTCGGACCGGAACGCGAACGGCAACGGCCACGGCCGTCCGGTCTCCCGACTGCCGGAGCTCCGTCGGCAGTTCGACCTGCGACCGGCGATCGACTACGCGCTCGACCATGCCCGGGCGCGGATCGACCGCGCGATGGGGGCGCTCGACGACGTTCCCGACTCCGCCGCCAAGGACGCGATGCTGACGCTCGGTCAGTACGTCCTCTCGCGGCGACTGTGACTGTGAGTGCCGGTGACTGGGCCGCCGCTGCGGCCGGATGCGATGGCTCGCATCCGCAGCGGATCGGTCCCTGATCGAACGATGACCCAGCCGAACGAATCCGAAGCCACGTCGGTCCCGCCGGGCGTGCCCGCGCCACCCGCTGCGCCACCCGCTGCGCCACCCGTCGCGCCGACGCTGGGCGTCTGCGCGTTCGGCGCGGTAGTAGTGATCGCGATCCTCGAGGGGATGGGCATTCGGACGGTCCTGTTCGACCGCGAGTCGATGGGGTTCGTCGACTGGCTGCGCGCCGCGCTCGTCTACGGCGGCTTCGTCCTCGTCGTCCTCGTGCGTTGGGACCGCATCGAACCGACCCTTCGAGATCCGCGTTTCTACATCGCGCTGCTGGGGCTCGGATCGCTGTGGTACGCGATCTGTCTGCCGCTGGGCGCGAAGGTCGGTGATTCGATCTTCCACCGCGGCGATGCCGTCGTCGACGTCAGCGCCGTCCGCACCGTCAAAGGCGCGCATCCGTCCGGACCGCCGGAACTTCACTGGTCGCTCCCCGACGATTGGGAGGCGCTGCCGCCGAGCGAGATGCGGCGGCTGAACGCGCGCGTCCGCGGCGAGCCGACGACCGAGTGCTACCTGACGATCCTGCGGGCCGGCGGTGGCGGAGTGCTGGCCAACGTCAATCGCTGGCGCGCGCAAGTCGGCCAACCGGAGATCGACGCCGCGGCGCTCGCGACGGCGGAGTACCGCAGTCTGCTGCGGATCCCCGCCGTCGTCGTCGACGCGACCGGAACGTTCGACAGCGGAATGGGCGGCGCCCCGCGGCCGGACACGACCGTGCTCGGGCTGATCGCCGAGATTCCGACCGGCGACTTGATGACGTTGAAGATGACCGGCCCCGCGGCCGTCGTCGCACGCCACCGCGACAAGTTCTTCGCGCTCGCGGCGTCGCTCGAACTTCGCCGGGACGACGAGCCGCCGGGCTCCGGTCGACGCCCGACGCCGCAGCCCGCCGCGCCGGACGCCGCGCCGGTGGACACCCCCGAGCCGCCGACCGCACGCGCGCCTGCCGTCGCCGACGAACGCGAGGGTGCGGCGTCGGGGATCGCGTGGACGCTGCCGGCCAAGTGGAGCCGCACCCCCGATCGCCCGTTCCTCGCCGCCGCCTTCCGGCTCGAAGGGGCGAACGGCACGGAATGCACGTTGTCGACGCTGCGCGGCGACGGTGGCGGCTTGCTGGCGAACCTGAATCGGTGGCGCACGCAGCAAATGGGCTTGCCGGCGATCGACGAGGCGACCGCCGCGGCACTTCCGAAGATTCCGATGCTCGGCGGCGAGGGCGTGTTCGCGGATCTCGCCGGACGTTTCGCCGGCGGAATGGGCGGACAGCCGGCCATCGACGACGCGCGGATGCTGGTGGCGATCGCGTTCCTGACCGATCAGGTCGTCGTCGTGAAGTTGACCGGCCCGGCCGCCGACGTGGCGGACGCGCGCGCCGACTTCGACACGTTCGTCGCCTCGTTGCGCCGAGTGCCGTGACCCCCCGAGTGCTGCCATGAGACGAACGCAACACCCCGTGATCGCGCTGCTGTCGTCGTTCGGCCTCAGCGTCGCGTGCCTGCTCTATCTGCTCGTCCTGACGTATTTCGGCACGCTCTATCAGGTCGACCATGGGCTGAAGCAGGCGCAGGAACGCTTCTTCGACTCGTGGTTCCTCGCCGGACCGCTGCCGGGCGGCCAGCTCGTCATGGTCGTCTTGTTCGTCAATCTCGTCGTCGGCGGGATCGTCCGCCTGCGCCTCGATCGGCGTCGGATCGGCGTGCTGATCACGCACCTCGGCATGGTCCTGATGCTGCTCGCTGGCTGGGTCAAGTACTACCAGTCGGACGATGGCTATCTGCGGCTCTACGAAGGCGAGGAGTCGGATCGGTTCGTCAGTCACTACCGATGGGAGATCGCGATCACCGAGGGGGCCGCTCCCGGCTACGTGCGCGAGCACATCGTCGCGCACGAACGCTTCGCCGAGCGCCGTCCGGAGTCGGTGACGACGATCCGCTCGGCGGGGCTGCCGTTCGAGTTGGAGTTGTCGGGCTTCGTCCCGAACGCGACCGTCACCGCGGCGACGCCCTCGACGCCGACGTCGTCGATCGTTCGCGGTCGGTACCTCCAACAGATGCCGCGGGAGGTCGAAGCCGAGCACGACACGGCGGGCGTCTACGCGACGGTGAAGGAGCTCGACGCGGACCCGCATGCGCCGCCCGAGCGCGCCATCCTCTGGGGCGCGCAACGCCACGACCCGTCGATCGAGCCGTGGGTCGTCACGGTCCGTGGCAAGCGCTACGCGATCGAGCTGCGC
>JAEYTU010000481.1 GCA_023433825.1 Planctomycetota bacterium | reverse complement strand
AGTCGTAGCCGATGCCTTCGACCTTGTAGCTGTGGATTGGACCCGGGCCGGCGAGGATCGAACCTTCGGGGTCGACGCCGATGATCTTGACGTTCGGCAGCTTCTTCTTCAGGCAGCGCGCGATGCCGGTGATCGTGCCACCGGTGCCGGCGCTGACGACGACGGCGTCGAGCTTGCCGTCGCACTGCTCGAGGATCTCGGCGCCGGTTCCTTCCTCGTGCGCGAGTGGGTTCGACGGATTCGCGTACTGATCGAGGATGTGCGAGTTCGGGATGACCTCGCGCAGGCGGCGCGCGACGCCGATGTGGCTCTCCGGCGCGTCGTACGCGGCCTCGGTCGGCGTGCGGATGATCTCGGCGCCGAGAGCCTCGAGAACGACCTGCTTCTCGCGGCTCATCTTCTCCGGCATCGTGATGATCATTCGGTAGCCGCGCACGGCCGCGGCCAACGCGAGCCCGATCCCGGTGTTGCCTGACGTCGGTTCGATCAGCGTGTCGCCGGGACGGATCCGCCCCTGCTTCTCGGCGTCGAGCAGCATGCGAACGCCGATCCGATCCTTGACCGAACCACCCGGGTTCAGGAACTCGCACTTCGCGAGCAGTTCGCACGGGAGACCGCGGCCGATGCGAGCGAGACGGACGATCGGTGTGCCGCCGACAGTGGTGAGGATCGAGTCGTGGATCATGGTCGTGCTTGCCTCCCGACGAGTCGTTGCGCGCGGCGCTCGAAAAGCGCGGCGGATTCAAGCCGGGGTTCTGCGGGCTTTCAAATCGGCCCGCGGAGACCCAACATGCGACGCGTGACCGAGCTCCCGAGCGATTTCATTCCGTCCGAACCGACCCGCGAACCGCAGGCGCCGCCTGCGACCGCGGGCGATGCGAACCAACCTCACGACACGCGCACCGACGACGGTGCGCACGGTCACGACGCACCCGCCGATGGCGATGTCGCATCCGAGGGCGATGCTGCCGCCGAAGGTGGCACATCACCGACGCGACGCAAGCGGCGTCGACGCAAGAAGCGTCGTCCCGAAGGCGAGACCGGGCCCGACGGCGTTCCGGCGACGAATGGCGGCGATGGCGCGGCGACGGCCGAACGTCCGCCGCGGCCGGAGCACGATCGCCCGAAGCAGAAGCAGGGGCGCGCGCATGGGCAGCAGGGACCGCACGGTTCGCACGTCTCGCACAAGCAGAAGGGCGATCGCGGCGAACGTCGCGGCCGTCGAGGCTTCGACGGCGTGCAATCCGAGCACCAGGCCCTGACCGCGATTCGCGCGCTGTCGCAGATGGCCGACGGACTGCTCGCCGTCGAGGGCGTGGACCTTCTGTCGCGGCCGCGGTTCCTCGACATCCAGTTGCGGATCCCGCTCGACGGCAAGCGCGACGGCGCGCGCGCGGCGGCGCAAGCGGTCGAGCAGATCCTGAAGCGCGTCCAGGAAGTGCGTGCGCACGAGAGCGCGCTCGTTCCCGGTTCCGTCTACTGCTACTTCCACGAGAGTGCGAAGGTCGAGACGGCGCGGCCGAACGAACCGCGACAGGTGTTCGACGGCTACGGGAGCACGGGACGTCCGGTGTTCTCCGACTTCGTCACGATGGCGATCGATCGGAAGGATCCGGCGATCGACCAGTTGCTCGCCGGCGAGGACGTCGTGCTGACGCACGTGACGATGGGGCGCGTGTTGCGCACGCAGCAGCTCGCCGAGTTCGGCAAGCAGAGCCCGGTCTACAAGATCCTCGGCCAAGTCGACGCCGGGTTGTTCGCGACACTCGGCAGCGATCGGAAGGCGGCGTTCTCGTTCCAGTTGTTGCGCGGGACGACGCTCGAAGGCAAACCGCGGCTGCGGATCCATCCGGTCGGTTACGCCGACCTTATGGACCTCGCGGATCCAGCGGTTCCGCTGCTGCTGAGTCGCTTTCAGCAGCGCCTCGATGCCGAGTCGCTGCGGCTCGCCGGCCAGCACGCATCGGGCAAGGAGGTCGAGGAGGAGGACTTCGTCCTGCCGTTGCTGAACGACCTCGCGCGTCAGCTTTCGGGGATGGCGCGCCGCAGCAATCGCCGCACACAGCACGCGAACCAGCGAACCGAAGAGGGCAGTCGGCCGACGACAAAGGCCTACGCCGACGCGCGGGAGGCGGCCGACGCCGAACTGCTGCACGACGAGGTCGAGGGCACGATCGTCGTGCTCGGTCCGAAGATGCGCGTGCACGTGTTCAGCCCGGACGCGATGCACGTGACCAGTCTCGTCATGGCGGGTCCGGCGGTCGGGCGGCGGCGCCAGCAGGGTCGCTGGCGCGATGCCGAGCCGCAGGAACGTGGCCGCTTCCGGATTGGACTGCGAAAGCGTTTGCAGGAAGCCGAAGCCGATGCGGCGGCTGGCGTTCCTGCGGCCGTTCCGGCCGCTGCAGTCCCGCCGGTGCGCGTCGCCGTCACGCCGCCGCTGGCCGAGACGCCGCCGCCGGTTCCGCCCGACCACGGCGACGGGACGGCGAAGTCCGACGAACCGACGGCGGAGTGACGGATCACCCCAGCACGAGCGCGATCGTCACGAAGTAGATCAGCGCTCCCGAGAGGTCGGCGAGCGTCGTCAACGCCGGGTTGGCGACGAGCGCCGGGTCGAGGCGCAGCGCGGCGATCGTCAGCGGGATCGTCGCGCCGAGCATCGCGGCCGAGACGACGTGCACGAGCAGGCCGAGGCTGACGGCGAAGCACATGCGCAGCACGTTGCCGTCGAGCTCGTTCCACCCGAGGTAGTAGACCTCGACGAACACGATCGCACTCAGCACGGCGGCCAAGCATGAACTGATCCGCAGTTCCTTCCACAGCACGCGAAGCAGCGCGCGTGGGTCGAACTCGCCAAGTGCGAGTCCGCGGATGACGACCGTGCTCGTCTGCGCGCCGACGTTGCCGCCGGTCGACATGACCATCGGCAGGAACGCGAGCAGCGTCGCCGAGCGCAGCGCGACCTCGTTCTCGTGAATGACGGCGGCCGTCACCAGGAACATCACGGCGAGCGCCGACACCCACGGCACGCGACGGCGGAAGTGCGAGAGGACTGGTTCGTCGAAGTAGCGCTCCGACGTGTCGGCGGTCGTGATGCCGGCCATCAGCTCGATGTCCTCGGCGCCTTCCTCCGCGATGATGTCGGCCGCGTCGTCGTGCGTGACGATTCCGATCAGCCGGCCCTCGGCGTCGACGACGGGGAGCGCGATCAGGTCGTACTCGCGGATCAGCCGCGCCGCCTCGGTGCTCGGCGCGGTCGCGTCGACCTTGACGCAGTCGGTCCGCATCAGGTCGCGAACCCATTGATGCGAGCGCGCGACGATCAGATCGCGCAGCGACAGCAGCCCTTGCAGCCGGCCATCGGCGTCGACGACGTAGCTGTAGTAGACGGTCTCCTTGTTCGGCGCCTGCCGGCGGATCTCCTCGATCGCCTTCAGGACGGTCAAGTCGGCCGACAGCGCGCAGTACTCGGTGCTGAGGATCGCCCCGACCTGGTCCTCCTCGAACTGCTCGCGACGGATCAGGTCCTCGCGCACCGCCTTGTTCAGCAGTGGGAACACCTGATCGCGGACGCGCTCGTCGAGCCGGTCCATGAACGCGGCCCGGTCGTCCGACGACAGCGCCGCGATCAGCGCTTTCACCCGGTCGCCGCCCGACGCCAGGATCACGTCCTCCTGCACGTCGGCGTCGAGGTACTCGAAGATGTTGCGCTCGACCTGCAGCGGCAGCAGTGCGAGGGCCGTGTTCAGCTCGTTCGCATCGAGTCCCGACAGGATCGACGCCGCGTCGTTCGGGTGCATCTCCTGCAGCAGCGTGGCGAGTTCCTCCGTTCGCCCCTCGGCGAGGGCTTCACGGAGTTCCGGTGCCAGCAGCGGATTGCGCATGCGCGCTGGCTTTAGCCGCGCATGTCGGAGCGAGGAAGCAACCGCCGGAGAATCGTCTGCGGTTGCTTGACGGGTCTTCTGTGCGTGGCTAGCGTCCCCGCCCTCGTGTTGGCGACGCGCCGATGCGTGCGGTCGGGGCGTGGCTCAGCTTGGTAGAGCGCTACGTTCGGGACGTAGAGGTCGGAGGTTCAAATCCTCTCGCCCCGACCAGTTCTCCCTTCGCTACCCACGGCCGCAGTCTGTGCAGCCGACTCGACCGTAACGGGGTGGATTTCGGCGACAGGCTCGATGTTCAACCCTCCAGGTCGTCGAGTGAGAACTCGCGGTCGCGTCGGCCGGTGAAGCTCTCGAGCCTCACGCGCTTGCTGCAATGTGGGGATGTGAGTTCATCGAGCAGCGCATTCGGCCGCCGGAGATCCATGACGGAGGAGAACGGACTCGGCCCGGCGTCAGGCTCCTCGAGCACGACGAACTCGTCTCCGAGAATCGCCTGGAGCAATTCCAGCAGGCTCTCGTCGCGATACAGCCCGGGCTCGACCTCCCTGATGTATTCGTTGTGCGTGTGCCAGCCACCCGTCCCGAACGCGAGACTGGGCTCCTCTCCGCGTTCCATCCAGATCGTGACGTTGCGGTCGGAACCAGCAGGGGAATCAATGCGGATGAGCAAGTGCCGTCCAGGGACGCCCTCGATGACTTCGCTTGAACAGGAAGACGACAGCGTGGGAAACCGCGCCAAGAACTGACGAGCGAACTCGCGGGACAAGTCTGTCAGCTGGCCGATGTCGAGTGGGGCGGTCATTGCGCTGGTGGATTCTATTCCCGTTGCCTGCAGCGGGGTCCAGGCGCGCGGCTCCGGCCACGAACTGTTCAATCTCTGTTCCGAGTGTTCGACCAGTCTTGAACGACGCGCGTCGTTCGCCGATCGCGCGTGAAGCGAACTCGATCACACCGATCAGCGCGGCACACGTACGTTCGTGCACCTCCGTTTGCACCGACATCGGAGTACGGTGAAGGGATGCCTACGTGGCTCGATGCCCTTCAGTCCTGGTACCAAATGCAGTCTGACGGAGAGTGGGAGCACCAGTACGGGATCAAGATCGAGACACTCGACAATCCCGGCTGGGCAGTGGAGGTGGATCTGGCCGCGACCAATCTGTCTGGCAAATCGCTGCCGGAAATGACGGCGGAGAGATCGGAAACCGATTGGTTTCGTTGCTCTGTCGAAGCTGGCCGCTTCAAGGGTTTTGGCGGCCCGACGAATCTGGCAGAGATCCTCGAAGTGTTCCTCGGATGGGCCGAGGCCGAGCAGTGATCGTTGGAGCTTCGCCCACGAATCACCCGGCAGACCTCGCGGAATCGAGACTCGGCGAATCGATGACGCTGGTTCGCAGGTTCGGTCTCGCGCCAAACCACGCGGGTCGAACGTCCGTGCCCCGATCCGATCATGGAGCGGACTCTCCGATGCGATCCACGAGACCCGCAATCACGAACGTCAACTCGTCGGGTTCGACGGGTTTGACGACGTGGACCTGGTACCCAGCCGAAAGTGACCGCTCCTGCTCCTGCTTGTGGGCGAACGCGGTCAATGCGATCGCGGGGAGGTCTTTCGCGTGGAAGCCGCTGGCGCGCACCTTGCGGATCAAGTCGATGCCGTCCTCGCCGGGCATGCCGAGATCGCTGACGAGAACTTCCGGTTCCGATTCCGACAGGCGAATCATCGCTTCGGCGGCGCTGCATGCGGATGTGACGACGGCGCCGACGCGCTCGAGGACTCTGACCAACAGACGGAGCGAGTCGATTTCGTCGTCGACGACGAGGACACGCAGTCCGTCGAGTCGCACCGGCTTCGACGGCGTCGTCAGCGGCGTCGGCGACCTGACGTCGCCGGCCGATCGATCGCGTCCGACGGTCGGAGTGCCGTACTCGTCCATCTGCACGGCGACGAACGGAAGACGGACGACGAACGTCGCACCTTGTCCGGGACCATCACTGCGAGCCTCCACCAATCCGCCGTGTTGTTCGACGATGTGTTTGACGATCGAGAGACCCAAACCGAGTCCGCCGTACTGGCGTCGCGAGCTGCTGTCTGCTTGGCGAAAGCGATCGAAGATGTGAGGCAGGAGATCTGGATCGATCCCCTGGCCGTTGTCTCGGACCTGGATCCGATACGTCAGCGGATCGCGTCGCAAGGCGACGTCGACCCGTCCACCCCGGGCAGTGAACTTCACTGCGTTCGACATCAGGTTCCAGACGACCTGTTGGATGCGCACCGCGTCACATTCGACGGGGTTGGTTTCGGGGTCGTGATGGACGTTCACGGTGATCCCCCGCGCAGTCGCTGCGGCGCGCACGGCGTCGACACCGGCACCGACGATCTCCGTCAGGTCGCACGGTGCGAACTCGAGGTGCAACTTGCCGGACACGATGCGCGACACGTCGAGGATGTCGTTGATCAGCTGCACCTGCGCTTTGACGTTGCGATCGATGACCGTCAAACCCTCCGTCAGGTCCGTGTCTCTGAGACCGGGGAATTGCAGGATCCGTACCCAACCGACGATCGCACTGAGCGGTGTGCGCATTTCATGGCTGAGTGTGGCCAAGAAGAGGTCCTTCGCGCGATTGGCTCGCTCGGCCACCATGCGCGAGACCTGCTCACGCGTCAGCAGTGCCGCGCGCTCACGCTCGTAGGCCTGCATGTAGCTTCGAACGGCCTCGGTCAGCGATTGGTCGATGGCTTCGTGAAAGCGAGTCAGGTCGGCGAGGTCACGCGCATCAGGCTCTGGTGTGCTGTCACGCCACAGGCGGATCACACTCGCGCGCAGGGCTCGGTACTCGGCGACGACGGCAGACAGATCGAACCCGGAGTCCAATCGGTCGAGCGCATGCTTCTCCGACGCATGGTCCAGCCGCAGGCTGAGCGCGCCGCCCGAGAGTCGCCCCTTCGACTTGTTGGATTGATCCAGCGCGGATTGCTCGGACAGCATGTCGCCGACCGAGGCTCTGAGGATCGCCTCGGCATCGTCGCGAAGCTGCATCGGGTCTGGTGCGTTGCCGGGCCATATCACACGCGCGAAGGCCTCCCACTCGACGAGGACGGGCTCGACGTTCCCGAGAATGAACTCAGCAAGACGCATCGTGTTCCTCCGCGAGGCGTGGGAAGTCTTCGGAAGCCGCGCGTGGTCCTCGGCGCCGACGTGACGTTCTATCGATGCGAGACGGAGGATCGCACCCGCCGACCTGAAGCGTTCGTGACATCTCGTCCACGCTTCGACCGATGCACGGCATCGCCGTATGCGACGCGGCCGAGGTCGTCGACGTGTTCGTTCTGGCGGCGAGAGCCGACAGCGACGGCGCGCTGACACCGAGGTGCGGATGCTCTCGAACGTCGCGCCGAGGGAGACAAGGAACGTGTGGCCGGAGGGGACGATCCGCGGGCCGGCGGAGCGTGAGGCGGCTCACGTCCGCAGGCGGGGCTGCCCACGCGCAAGCTCGCCGCTACGCTCCGCCGCCTTCACGACGGACACCTACGGAAGAGCAGCAGAGTGATGGCGGATCAGGTCAGAACCCCGGAAGCGACACGTTCGTCGGCTCGGCTGTTCGACGACCCGAGTATCGACGAACGACTTGGTCCAGAGTTCTTCGCGCGACTGCTGCGCTACATGGGGGGGGGGGCCGGATGAGGTCGCCGAGGCGTATCGCTCGTCGTA
>JAEYTU010000448.1 GCA_023433825.1 Planctomycetota bacterium | reverse complement strand
GTCGAACGGGCCTTCCGCGCCGAGTTCGGCGGCGAACCGCCGCGGGGCTTCAGCGATCGGCACCGCCGTGCGGATCTTCCGAACGCGATCGCCGCGGCGCGACTTGCGCTCGAGGTGGACTTCGTTCGCGTCGCCGTAGCGCCGCACTCGGTACTTGCGGCCACCGACGCCGGGGAGCCGCCGCGCGATCGCGAAGTCCGGCGTGTCGAGATAGGTCGTCGTCACGTCGTAGCCGTCGCCGATCGCCGGGTCGGCGTGGACGTCTGGCTGCAAGTGCGCCGCCGCGAACGCGCGGATCGCCGCCGCCGTCGTCGGGTCGACGAGGTACTTGACCTCGAACGTGTCGACGCCCGGTTCGCGGCGTTGCAGCGACGGCGACAGCGCGGCGTCTGGGTCGGTCATCGTTTCAGTGCGGGGTGCGCCAGCAGGAACGCGCGGCGACCTTCGACGAATGCGCGCAACGTGTCGCCGCCGCGTCGTGGTCCGCCACCGGTGTCGCCCGCGTCGCCGTCGGCGGTGGGCTTCGCGTCCGACGTCTGCGCGCGGAATGCGTCGATCGAGCTCAGCTTGCGCGTGTCGGCTTCGATCTCGGCTTCGACGAGTTCGCGATACCCGGCGACCACCGGGGCGAGCTTCGACCAATCGAGGGCTTCCTCGGCGATCGTGCGGACCTTCGCGAGATAGCGCTCACGCAACGCCGGCACGGCCAGCAGTCGCGATCGCAGCGGCTTGCGCGGGTCGTCGATCGCGACGAGCGGGTCGAGTTCGACGCCGCGCGTCCGCGCTCCAGCCCGCCCACCGCCGGGACCACCGGGACCACCACCCGGACCTGCACCCTGCCCACCGCCCTGCCCACCACCTTGCCCCGCGCCGGGGCCACCCGGCCCGCCGGGTCCACGCATGCCGCCCGGTCCGCCGGCATTCGCCGCGAACGTCTCGTTCATGTCGTGCGGGAACAGGTGAAAGCGCCCCTTCGCGTCGCGGAACAGCGAGTAGTCGCTCGCGCGCACCCAGTACCCGTCGTTGTTGACGAGCACGACTTCGAGCGCGAGGAACCACAACACCGAGTCGATGTCGAGGATCGGTTCGAGTGCCGCTTCGAGTTCGTCGAGCGGCGTCGTCGTCAGCACGCGGCACAGTTCGATCAACGCTTGCCACGACGCGGCGTCGTCCTTCGACGCGATCTCGTAGATCTGGCGATAGCGCGTCACGTCGTCGCCGACGTGTTCGAGCCCGCCGCCACCGCGCGGACTGCCGGGCACCTTCCACCGCGCGCCGCCGCCCTCGAAGTGCGCGTCGACGAACTCCTGGTTGAACTGCTCGACGTTGACGAACACGCCCCAGCTCTCGCCGTTGACGACGACGCGGACGAGATTCGCCTTCGGAGCCGGCAGATAGCGGCGCGTGACGTGGCTCGTCAGGATCGTGCGCAGGAAGGACGGGTCGGCGTGCGCGTTCAGCAGGTTCAGCGTCTTCTTGCCGCGCAGTCGTTGCTTGCCGTGGACGTAGTCGATCGACAGGTTCAGCGAGCGCTTGTGACCGGCGGGCACGGTGAAGAACGACGACGCGCCGCGGAAGCGCACGCCGACGTCGCGCAGCGTCTCGCCGTCGACGGTCAGCTTCGCCGGGACCTCGACGTCGGTTCGGTAGAACGCGCCGAGTTCGGCCTCCCAGTCGTCGACGTCGAACTCTAGGAACAGCGTCCGCAGCACGTCGGGCGCGTACAGATCGGCGTCGCCGGCGGGCGTGACGTCGTCGATCGCGACCTTCGGACCGGGCTTGGCCGGTTCGCGCGGTGCCCCGCCGGGACCACGCCCACCGCCACCGGGCGGGCCACCACCCGGCCCGCGCGGCGCATTCGACGGCTGCGTCGCGAGCCATTCCTTCGCCTTCGCGCGCTCCTCCCGATCGAGCATCTTGTTGGCGTCGGCGTCGAACTGCGCGAGCACCTTGCGCGTCGGTTGCGACCCGGGGCCCGGCATCGAGCCAGGCATCCGGCCGCCCGGTCCCCGCGGGGGATCCTGGGCGAACGCGATCGCGGCGAGCAGCGGAAGGATCGACAGCGCGGTCGCGGCGCTACGGAGTCGGCAGGCAGTCGTCATCGGGGGCCTTTGGCGGCGTGGAAGGGCGCCCCCTTACGCGATCCGAGGCCTTCACGGGAAATTGATTCGACTTCGGGGACAGGAAGATGACAGCCGCGGCGCGGTTCGTTTGCGGGGGAAAGTGAAACGAAAGTGCCTGGCACCTTTGTTTCACTTCGCGGCGGAAAGTGAAACGAAAGTGCCAGGCACCTTCGTTTCACTTTTCACCCCAGCAGCGAGCGCAGCTGCGCGCGGCGCTGCTCGCGCTCGCGGGCGAAGCGCTCGATGCCGGCCATCAGCGACGCCGGGTCGAGCTTCGACTCCGCGATGATCTCGTCGACGGAGCCGCCGGTGCGCCACCGGTCGTCGTGGTCCGGCGTCAGGCAGTACGGCTCGGCCCACTGGTGCGGGATCCAATCGCGCACGTTGTTGCGCGACTGATTCGCGCAGACCATCGAATCGGCGAAGTCGGCCGCCGGCAGAACGCGATCGCGCCACGCAGCGTCCTGCCGTGCGAACAGCTCCGGCGAGACCGCGCAGACGATCTTGACGTTCGGACCGTTCTTCTGAATGTCCGGCAGGATCTTGACGAGGTTCGCGACGACCGAAGTCCCGAGCACGATGACCGTGCCCTGCTTCGGCTTGCCCGGCGCGTAGTCGCGGATCAGGTACGCGCCGCGCGCCGCGTTCGCCGCCGGGTCGATGCCGAGCGCCTTGCGATCCGGCACCTCGACCGCCGGCCGCGTCAGGTGCAGCGCGATGACGGGAACGTTCGTCCGCAGCGCCGCCGCAACGGCCGGCACGACGTCGTTGTATTCCCACGGATGCAGATTGATCGTCCACCCGCGCGGGAACAGCTGCGTGACGCCGGGCGAGAAGATCCCGAAGTGCGTGCGCGAGTCCTCGGCCGTCTCCGGGCCGCTGTGCCCGGCGATCCACAAGATCTTGCCGGTCTTCAGCGGGCAGTCCTGCGCGAGCTGCGAGAACAGCCGCATCATTCCGTACTTCAGATAGCTGAACGATCCGTACGTCGCGCACGCGGCGAGGAACCCGGCGAACTTCTTCTCCGGTTCGCGCGCGAGATTGACCGTGCCCATGCCGGCGCAGATGCCGGCGTTCGTGAACTCGGTGATCTGCTGCGGCAGCAACGCGCCGTGCGGATTGCGATCGCGCTGGAACCAGCCGGTCCCCTTCTTGTCGCCGAACGGCTTCATGACGCCGGCGATGTTCGTGCTCTCGGCGAGATCGGCGGCCATCCCGATCAGCAGCGGCCGGCCGTACTTCTCGAGCGCGGTCGCGTTCAGGTACGCCGCGTAGTCGCCGAGCGCCTTGCGGTTCGGGACCTTCGCGCCGGCCGGCTCGGTCAACTGCGTCGGCAGCTTCGCGAGGTCGGTGAACACCGGGTCGTCGAGCAGGTCGACGTCGCGATCGACGGTCAGTCCGGGCAGCGTCTCCGGCACCGAGTCGCCGATCTGCACGAGACGGTCGGTGATCCACTCGACGACGGCGCGGTTCTTCGTCATCGCGTCGAGCACCGTGTCGAGCTGGCGGCGCGCCATTGCGTGCGCGGCCTTGCTGTCGGTCGTGTCGGACGCACCGAGATCGGCGAACGTGACGCCATAGCGCTCGGCGAACGCCTTGCGATTGACCCAGTAGATCTCGCTGTTGCGCTTGTGCGGCGTGCCGTGCGACTTGTAGCCCTCGACGCCGTACCCGCGGCCCTTCGCCGTCCGGAACCACGCGCAGCGCGGCCGCTTGTCGGGATTCGGCTCGAAGACCGTCTTGCAGATCGCGTCGACGACGCCCTCCCATTCGCTGCCGCGTTCGGTGCCGGCGACCTTGAAGCCGTACGGCTCGAACCAGTCGCGCGGCGTGCCGTGGACGACCGACGACACGGCGTTCTCGTCGATGCCCCAGTCGTTCCAGTCGAGCATGTAGACGAGGTTCGACAGGCCGAGCCCGTAGGCCGAGTTCTTCGTCTCGTGGTGCGCGCCGGCCGTGTGGCCGCCCTCACCTTCGAACGCGAACACCTTGACCTCCTCGGCACCGGCGAGCTTCAGCGCGAGCGCCTCGCCAGCGGCGGCCGGCGCACCGTGCCCCGACGGACCGGTGTTGAACTTGACGAACAGCGTCTTGCCCTCCATCTCGACGTGGCCGGGCAGACCCTTGTTGCGACGCAGCGTCAGCAGGTCGTCGGTCAGCAGATTGCGCTCGTGACCGCCGGGGATCAGGAAGCGCGCGTCCTTCGTCCACTCGTGCCGCAGCCGCATGCACTCGTGGTAGAAGGCGAGCGTCGCGTAGACGAGCGGCGCGCAGTGTCCAGCGACGAGGACGAAGCGGTCACCGAACGCCTTGTCGGGGCGGCGGATGTCCTGCCGCATCGCACCGGTCAGCGTCAGCGCGACGAGTTGGTGGACCTTCGACCGCGAGCCGCCGGGGTGCCCGCTCTGCCGATGGTTCAGCATGACGTCGATGAACTGATCGACGCAGTCGGCGGCGAACTGGTAGTGCGGGAACTCCGGGCGGAAGCCCTGGAGCGACGACGGCGGGGCGCTTTCGGTTGCTCTGGTCGACATGGCGGCGGGGCAGCTTAGCGATGCCGCGACCCGAGGCCAGGAACGGTTGCGGCGCGCGGCGCGTCGTTCAGCGCAGCTTCTTCGGGTCGGTCACCGGCGCATCGCAGACGCCGAGTCGGCAGACGTACGCGGCCGACTTCCCGTCGACGGTCGTCTTGCCGGCGACGATCGGCGTCGCGCGTTCGAGTGCTTCGCGATTGCCGTCGTGGACGTGGACGACGACCCGATCCGGCGGGAACGCGCGGCGCGCGGCCGACAGCAGCGCCTGCGTCGCCGGGTCGTCCGGAGCGCCAACGACGACGATCTCGCGCGGCTCCGCGAGGTGCAGGTCGACGGCCAGCAACATCCCGTTGCAGGCACCGGCGAGCTTGCGCAGCAACGCGTCGTTCGCACGCAGCGCCTGCACGCCGACGTCGTAGGTCTTCGTGTCGCCGGTCAGCAGCCCGAGCTTTTGGAACGCCGTCGCCGCGAGCGCGGTCCCCGACGGCCACGACGACTCCGTGATGCTGCGGCTGCGCGCGACGAGTTCCTCGTGGTCGTCCGCCGTGAACCAGAAGCCACCGTCGCCAGTCGCGAAGTGCGCCTGCGTCGCGTCGAGCAGCGTCTTCGCCCGCGTCAGCCAGCGTGGGTCGGCATCGGACTCGAACAGCGTCAGGAACCCTTCGGCGACGAACGTCTGATCCTCGAGGTAACCGGCGCCGCCGAGCGTGCCCTTTCGCCACGTGCGATGCAGGCGCCCGTCGCGCTGCATCGAACTCCACAGGAACTCGGCCGCCCGCTGCGCGGCGCCGAGATAGCGCGGCTCGTCGAACACTTGATGCGCGTAGGCGAACGCGCCGATCGCGAGCCCGTTCCAGGCCGCGAGGACCTTGTCGTCGGTCCCCGGTGCGACGCGCGTCGCACGCGTCGTCAGCAACTTCGCGCGCGCCGCGGCGAGGCGACGTTCGACGTCTTCGAGCGGCACCGAGAACTCGGTCGCGAGCGCCGCCGGTTCGACGACGCGCTGCAGGACCGTGTGACCTTCGAAGTTGCCGCGCGCATCGACACCGAAGTGCCGCGCGACGAGGGCCGCGTCGTCACCGAGCAGGTCGTCGAACTGCGCTTTCGTCCAGACGAAGAACTTGCCTTCCTCGCCTTCGCTGTCGGCGTCGGTCGTCGACCAGATCCCACCTTCGGGATCCGTCATCTCGCGGATCAGGTAGTCGAGCGTCTCGCGCGCGATCCGCGCGTACTCGGCCTCGCCGGTCGCCGCGAACGCCTCCGTGTAGAGGCGCGCGAGCTGCGCGTTGTCGTAGAGCATCTTCTCGAAGTGCGGCACGACCCACTCGCGGTCGACGGAGTACCGATGAAAGCCGCCGCCGAGTTGGTCGTAGAGCCCGCCGACCGCCATCCGATGCAGCGTCGTCGTCACCATGGCGAGGCTGCTGGCATCGCCGGTGCGCGCGTGGTGGCGCAGCAGCAGCGCGAGCTCGGTCGCGTGCGGGAACTTCGGCGCGAAGTACGGCGCGTAGCCGAAGCCACCGTGCGTCGCGTCGAAGCGCTGGTTCGCGACGGCGACGGCCGCCGTGACGAGTTCCGCCGTCGGCTCGCCGGGCTCGGCCTTCGCCTTCAAGACGTTGCGGATCTCGGCGGCAAGGTCTTTCGACGCCTTCGTGA
>JAEYTU010000391.1 GCA_023433825.1 Planctomycetota bacterium | reverse complement strand
TCAGCGAGGGCACCCAGGAAGGCACGGCGTCGGTCGCGCAGGAAGGCCGTCTGTCGCGGCGCCTCCGCAAGAAGATGCAGGACCTCGGCGAGAAGGAGAAGGAACTCGGCGCGAAGGCGGCCTACCTACGAACCGAACTCGAGAAGGAAGGCACGCTGGTCTTCAGCCATCAACTGAAGGCGAACGAAGACGACCTCGCCGAGATCGCACGCCGGCTGACGGCCAGCGAACCCGATCCGGGCCCGTTCACGGTCGCACTGCAGCGCGACGTCGAGGACCGGACCGTCAAGCTGCTCGAAGCGTTGAAGCGCGAGCAGCAACGCCGCGAGCAGGAGAGCGGTCAGCAGCAACAGGGGCAGAACCAGCAGCAGGGCCAGAACCAACGCCAGCCGTTGGTCCCGTTCCTCGCCGAACTGAAGATGCTGCTGCAGATGGAGCAGGAGATGCTCGCCCGCACCGAACAGATGGAGAAGCTGATCTCGGCACGCGGCGACGGAACGATCACCGAGACGGAAGCAGCCTTGCTCGACCGCCTCGCGCATCGCCATAACGCAGTCACGCAGATCTTCGAGCAGCTCCGCGCGAGGATCGAAGCCGAGTTGAACCAAGGCAACGGCGACGAGGCCGGCGCCGAGGATCCGGAGAAGAAGCGATGAACCAGCACCGAAGCAGCAAGTCCGCAACCGTTTCGATCGCGCTCGCCGCCGCGCTCGCGTGGGCAGGCCCGATCGCGGCGCAGATCGGTGGCGACCCGCAGACGCGCGTGCGCGACATCGCGCGGAAGGTCGCCGAGGAGATGAAGGAGATCGATCGCCTGCTGCTGGAGACGACGGCGAAGGGCCGCAGTGCCAGCTCCGCAGGCGCGGCCGCCGACGGCATGCGCCGCAGCGTCGAACAGATGCGCGAGCTGCTGAAGCAGACGTCGGGATCGCAGAGTCAGACCGTCGAGAAGCTCGGCGAGCTGATCAAGGAGATCCAGGACATGGCGCAGTCCAGCGGTAGCCCGAGCGAAGGCGAGAGCCAGGGTTCGCCTTCGTCCGGCCAGGGCCAGCCGCGCCAAGGCGGACAGGGACAGGGTCGGAACAACCCGCGCGATCAGTCGAACTCGCCGGAGTTCCAACGCCAGCAACAGGGCCAATCGCAGGGCCAGGAGCCCGGCGGTCAGAACCAACCGAACCAACCGCGCCAGGGCGACGGTGATCCGCAGGACGGCGGGGAGAACCCCGACGGCGGCCGGAACACGAACGCCGGGCGCAACCCCGACGCCGGCACCGAGCGCGTCAACCGCGAGTCCGACACGGGGCAGTGGGGCAACCTGCCGCCGTATCTCCAGTTCCTGCAAGGTCGCGGCGGCGCGCCGGAAGTCCCCGAGCGCTACCGGAAGTACGTCGAGGTCTTCATGAAGAAGGCGCAGTCGAACCGCAAGTGAACGGCGATCCGACGCGGTGACCGCGGATCGCCGCGGCGCCGCGCGGAGATTCGACAGATGCTGCCGCCGCGGACCGGCCGGTGCGACACTCACGCGCCGTGCGTCCCCCCCTCGCCCGATCCGCTCCGCGCGCGCTCGTCGCCGCCAGTCTGCTCTGCGCCGCCGCAGCCTCGTCGGCGCTGCCCGCCCAAGTGACCCCAGGACACATCGTCGTCCTGCACGCCACGGCGCAGAGCGCCGAGATCGTCCTCGTCGAACCGATCCACGGGACGCCGACGACGAGCACGCTGCCGAGTGGCATCCAATGGCGACTGGCGGTGTGGCACGAGAACGGCGACCGACTGCTGCTCGCCGGCAACGACGCTGCCGGCGAACGGATCTTCGCGGCGACGGTCACGTCGGGTCGTGTCGACCCGCCGGTCGCGATCTCGTCACCACTGCCGGGCCGCGTCGTCGCGATGACGCACGCCGATGCCGGGTGGCTGGTCGCGACGTCCGGAGGCCTGGTCCTGCTGCCGACCTGGAGCGCCGTTCCGCAACTGCTCGACGCGACGCCGATCGCCGCCGCGACGCGCGGCGCGAACGAGTTCGCGACCGTGACCGAGACGTCGAGTTCGACCGGCACGCTGCGAACGTTCGCGACCGTCGATCTCCGCACGCTGCAACGGCGTTCGGTCCGGATCGACGTTCAAGTCGCCGGCTTGGCTTGGTCGCTGTCCGAGAGCTACGTCGCGGCAGAGACGCAGGGACGCCTGTTCGCGCTGTCGCCGGTGACCGGTGCCGCACGCTTGCTGACGACGGTCGCGGCCGCGCCGGTCGGCTCGATCGTGCACGACCCCTACCGACGTCGGTATCTGGTCGGCGTGCCGGGCGCGCTCGTCCTCTCGACGCTGAGCGGACCGGTCGGGAGCGTCTTGCTGCCGGGCGGACTCGAGACGCGCTCGCTCGAACTCGTCCCCTACGCCGCGACGGCACGCAGCTACGGCGCAGCGTGCGCGTCCGGAGGCCCGACGGTCGGTGCCGTCGGTGCGCCGTTCCCCGGCAACTCGGCCTTCGCGTTGACCGGCATCCCGACGCCGCCCGGCGCACCGGCGGTCCTGTTCGTCGGTGCGCAGCCGACGGCGATCGACCTGACCGGCATCGGCATGCCCGGCTGCCGCCTGCTGACGACGCCGATCGCAACGCTTTCGACCGTCGCCGGTCCGACCGGCCGGCTGCTGCTGCCGTTCCCGGTGCCGCCGCTGCCACCGCTCGTCGGTCAGGTCGTTCACGTGCAATGGGCCGTCGTCGATCCGACCGCGAACGCACTCGGCATCGCGACGAGCGACGGGCTGCGGCTCGGGTTCTGAACGACGCGCGAGCGAGCGGACGCGGACGCGCCGCCTCACCGCGCCGCGTCCGCGCGCCGCCTCACCGCGCCGCGTCACCGGCGTCCGGCCGCGACGGGAACTCGCTGGGGTCGATCCGATACCGCTCGAACGCCGCACGATGCCGCTCCGGCACCGGCACCTTGACCCGCCGCGTCATGTGCATCGCGACGGTCGTGATCCGCGCACTGGCGCTCGCCGCCGTCGCGCCGGGTTGCGTCATCCAGAACCCGAACTGGACCGACGTCGTGCCGATCGACAGCACGCCGAGCGAGATGTCCGGCGTGTCGCCGTAGCGGATCGGCGAGAAGAAGTCGGCCTGCACGGAGACGACCGGCAACCCGAACTCCTCGTCGTGCAGCACGCTCGGATACGGCGTGCCCAACGCATCACTCCACCAGTCCTCGAAGCAGCAGTGGTAGTAGTGGAAGAACTTCGGGTAGTAGGCGATGCCCGCGTCGTCGATGTCGCCGAAGCGGTAACGGTAGCGGCGGGTGTAGATCACGATCGCCGCGAAGGATGACGCAGCGCTGCGCGCGACTCAATCGAAGCCGTCGCCGGCCAGCACCGGCTGCCTGCGCGCGCACAGGTTGATGGCCAGCGCGATCGCGACGACGGCGACCAGCGTCGAACTGCCGCCGGCGCTGATCAGCGGCATCGGCAGCCCGGTCGCCGGCACGAGCCACGCACAGACCGCGACGTGCATCAGGCTCTGCGTCCCGAGCCAGATCCCGATCCCGACGCAGCACAACCGCGAGAACCGCTCGCGACACCGACTGCCGAGCGCGAGCACCCACAACGCGAGCACGATCTGCAGCGTCAGCACGCCGATCGCGCCGAGCCATCCGGTCTCCTCGCAGACGACGGCGAAGACGTAGTCCGACGAACGGTACGGCAGGAAGTCGTAGCGATTCTGCGGACCCTGCATCAGACCGAAGCCGGTCCAGCCGCCGGCGCCGATCGCGATCAACGACTGCCACGGCTGATACCCCGAGCCGAGGATGACTTCGCGCACCTCGCGCGTCGCGAGGTCGGCGTCGCTCCACGCGAAGTGCGAGAGCCACGTGTCGATCCGCGTTCGCTGGTAGCCGTGCAGTCCGAAGCAGACGACGAGGATCCCACCGATCGCGAATGCGGCCGCGAGGCGCAGCAGCGTCTTCCCGGGCACGCCGGCGGCGTGACAGACCGCGAACATGACCGGCCAGAACACGAGCGAGCTGCCGAGGTCGGGCTGCATCAGCACGAGCGCCGCCGGCAGCGCCGTGACGACGATCGCACCGACCCACCCCGCCGTCGCTTCGGCGCGGACCTTGAACCGCAGGTGCGCGGCCAGCGCGAGGATCACGGCGAGCTTCGCGAACTCGGACGGCTGCACCGAGAACCCCGGCAGCCGGTACCAGCGACGCGCGCCGTTCACCGTCACGCCGAACACCGGCAGCAGCACCAGCGCCGCGATCACCGCCAAGTAGATCCACCACGTCGACCGTTGGATCCGCGACGTCGACACCAACATCACGCCGGCGCCGAGCGCCGCCGACGCGGCGAGGAACAACATCTGTCGCCGATCTTGACCGGCGTACTCGGGGTCGTCGAACGTCGCCGAATGCACGAACAGCAGTCCGACCGTGCAGGCGATCGCCGTCCAGAGGATCAGGCCCCAGTCGATGCGCATCAGCACCGTGCCGCTCATCGGTCGCGCCCGTTCGGCAGGTACTTCGTGCGCAGGGCGTCGTCGTCGTCGATCGCGCGCAGCAGGTCGCGCACGAGCGCTCCGGCCTCGTCGGCGCCGTGCCCGGACACGTCGTAGACGACGGCGGCGAACGCGATCGTCGGCCGCACGCCGCAGTACCCGGCGAACCACGCGTTGTTCAGGTCGCCACGTTCGGCAGTCGCGGCGCGCACTTCGGCCGTCCCGGTCTTGCCGTGCACCTGCCACCGCGGCTCGAAGCCGACACGCCGCGCCGTCCCGCTGGTCACGCACGCGCGCAGCCCTTCGCGCGCGACCGCGAGATCCGCGTCGTGCAGTTGCAGCGACGCACGGTGGCGTCCCTCCGGCCGGATCCAGAAGCCCAGCGTCGGCAGCGAGCCGGTCGCGAGCCCGGCGTAGGCGCGCGCGACCTGCAGCACGTTCGCCGCGATCCCGTAGCCGATCGCGCGCGTCGCCTGCAGTTGTCGCAGTTCGTAGATGCCGGCCGTCCCCGGCGCGCCGATGCCGTCGACGTCGCCGGTCCACCAACCCGCTGCGATCGCGACGTCGTCCCGCTGCCAGCCGGCGCGCGCGAACGCGCGGCGCAGCCCCTCGTCCTTCAGCACGAGGCTCAGTTCGTAGAAGTGCACGTTGCACGACTCGGCGAGCGCGGCGACCGGGTCGGACGAACGTTCGCCGTGACTGGCGTCGCAGGTCAGCGGCCGGCCGGCGCGCGACATCAGTGGGAACGTGCCGTGGCACGGTCGGATGCCGCCGGGCGCGACCGACGGGCGGCCGTTCCGGATCCCGTCCAGGTGCTCCAGCAGCACGAACGGTTTGACGACCGAGCCGAGGTCGCCGGCGTTCGGCCACGACATTCC
>JAEYTU010000356.1 GCA_023433825.1 Planctomycetota bacterium | reverse complement strand
CTGCGGGCGATCTCGACGTCCTTCTCGAGACGAACCTTCTGCAGCGAATCCGCGTGCAGTTGCGCGTTGACGATCGCGATCGCGAGCTGGGCCGAGAGCGCGCCGAACAGCGTCAGGTCGCGCATCGAGAACTCGCGGCGCGCGGCGCGGGAATCGACGTAGATCGCGCCGACGATGCGATCCTTGGCGACCAACGGGGCGCACATGACGGCGCGCAACTTCAGGTCGAAGACGGACTGACCGAGTTCGAGCGCCTCCTGGTCGGACTGCACGACGGAACGCATGGCGCGCCCTTCGCCGAGCGAACGCCGCACGACGCTGCGGCTGTACTGCAGGTCGGTGCCGAGGTCGACGCCGTCGCGGTCGCGTGCGACGCGAATCTGGAGATCGTCGGCGGAAGCACCGAGCAGCAGGACGCCACGTTCGGCCTGACTGACCTGGAGTGACTTGTCGACGATGTCCTCGAGTACCTGGCCGAGGTCCATCGTCGAGGTCACGTCGGCGATGCTGTCGAGCAGGATCTGCAGCGAGTGCTCGTCGAGTCGCGCGTCACCGGTCAGGATGCCGCCTGCCGGAGTCTCCGCCGCACGTTCCTTCGTGACGTCCGCCCCGCCCGCCAACCAACTCCGCCAGAAGAACAACCGCTTCATCGAAGGCGGCGGACATTAGCCGATTGCCTCTCCCTGCGCGCCACGCCAGAATCCGCCGTCTTCCGTCCCCCGACCGAGACCCGATCCGACTCATGAGAATCGACACTTCGCTGCACGAGGAATATGCAGTCCTGACGCTGAAGGGCGAGTTCGACACGTTCTTCGTGACCCGCTTCCAAGAGGAGGCGGAGGCACTCGTCGACCGTGGTTTCCACCACATCATCCTGAGCCTTCGGTTGGTCAAGTTCATCAACTCGACCGCGCTCGGAGCGATCATCAAGTTGTCGAAGCGGTGCAAGGCGGAAGGCGGTGAACTGATCGCGTCCAAGCCGTCGCCGATCGTTCGCGACATCATCCGCAAGCTCGGCATCGACCAACTTCTGCCGGTGTTCGACGACGACGAACTCGCGGTCAAGCACGTCATCAAGAGCCTCAACTCGCGTGAGTTCGCGAGCGACGCACCGGTCGACGAAGAGAAGATCCTCGTGACGTTCCCCGACGACGTGCGGAACAAGATGCTCGGCGGGAAGCGCGTCCTCGTCGGAACGATGAGCAACGTCGATGCCCACCGTGTGCAGTTCCTGTTCTCCGGCGAGAAGCACGGGCTGAAGGTCGATCAGGTCCAACAGCTGTTCTTCGTCGGCGGCGGGCTGGAGTTGAAGTTCCAGGTCAAGCTGGCCAAGCGTGGTCACTTCGACGTCAAGGCGTCGGTCGCCGAAGTGCAGTCGTCGAGCGACGCTGTCAAGGTCACGGCGAACTTCGAAACGATGACCGATTCGGACCAGGCCGCACTCGCGGATTACGCCGAGAGCATGTCGTACCTGAAGCGCCAGATCCCCGACGCATAGTCGGGCGCGGCTTCGACGGGAGTGGCTCGTCGGGAGCCGCCGCGCGTCGATCGGGAGCCGGGACTCCGAGAGGCGTCAGGGCCGCGAGACGAGCGGCGAATGCGGACGACTGCGAGCGGTTCAGAAGGACTGCGCGCGGCTCTGAGTCTGTGAGATCGAGCCGCGCTCGCGCGACGAAATCGCGCGGAGAGTTCGCGCGTCGAGATCCCGGTCTCAGCCGACGCGGAAGAAGCCGCCGCTGCGCTTGCGCTTGCGCTTGATGATCTTGCGACCACCGGCGGTCTTCGAACGGGTTCGATAACCGACCTTCTTCGCGCGCTTCAGATTGGACCGGCGGACCTTGAGCTTCATGGCGTTCCGTTCAGGAAAAGTGGGCGGCGCACGCTAGCGATCGAGTTGGACGTGGTCAACGGCGGACCTGGACTCCAGTCGTGGATCCAAGACCTCGGCCGTCACCGATACATCGTCTCGCGGATGACTTCCTCGACGGTCGTGTGGCCGTCGTAGATCGCCTGCAGCCCGGCCTGCCGGAGCGTCGTCATCCCCGACTCGCGCGCGGCGGCCTGCAACCGATCCGTGCTGGTGCCGTCGAGGATGATCTCGCGCAGCCGCTCGTCGATGACCAGGATCTCGGCCAGCGCCATTCGACCGCGATAGCCCGAGAAGTTGCACGCCTCGCAGCCCTTGCCACGGGCGAACTGCTTCGCGCCGATCTCCTCGGGCGTGACGCCGAGTTCGTGCAGCACGGCTTCCGACGGCTCGTACTCGGTCCGGCACGCCTTGCAGATGCGACGGACGAGACGCTGGGCGGCGATCGCCTGCAACGTCGCCGTGATCAGGAACGGCTCGACACCGATGTCGACGAGCCGCGTGACGGCACTCGGGGCGTCGTTCGTGTGCAGCGTCGAGAACACGAGATGCCCGGTCAGCGACGCCTCGATCGCCGTCTGTGCGGTCTCGCGGTCGCGGATCTCACCGACCAGGATCACGTCCGGATCCTGACGCAAGATCGTCCGCAGCACCCCGGCATAGGTGACTCCGATCTCCTCGTTGACCGGGATCTGGACGATGCCTTCGAGGTCGTACTCGACCGGATCCTCGACCGTGATGATCTTGACCTGCTCGGTGTTCGCCTCGTTCAGCATCCCGTAGAGCGTCGTCGTCTTGCCGGATCCCGTCGGACCCGTCACGAGGACGATGCCGTGCGGGAGGTCGATCAACTGCCGCAGCAGCCGACGGTGTTCGTCCGGGAGACCGAGGTTCTCGAGGTCGAGAGCGACGACCGAACGATCGAGGACGCGCATCACGCACGACTCCCCGTACATCGTCGGCAGCGTCGAGATGCGGAGGTCGACCGGGCGACCGCCGACGGCCAGCTCGATGCGGCCGTCTTGCGGGAGCCGCGTCTCGGCGATGTCGAGGTTCGCGAGCACTTTGACGCGCGAGATCAGCGAGACCGCGAGGTGCGGCGGCGGCGCTTCGAGCTCGTACAGCACACCGTCGACGCGATAGCGGATCTTGAAGTCGGACTCGAACGGCTCGAGGTGGATGTCGGACGCCTTGTCGCGAATCGCTTGGTAGAGGATGTAGTTCAGCAGCTTGACGACCGGCGCAGCGGCGGCCATCGCCTTGCTGTCCTCCAAGTCGAACTTGCCACCCTGCTTGCTGAGTTCGGCGACGAGCTCCTTCAGCTTCGACTTCGACTGCAGTGCGTCCTCGCGGTAGTGGCGATCGAACGCTGCCTTGATCTGGTCCTCCGCGGCCACTGCGCCGACGACCTGCAGACCGGTCGCGAACGACAGGTCGTGCAGCATCGACGCATTCAGCGGATCCGCGAACGCGACCGTCAACGTCCCGCCCTGCAAGCGCACCGGAACGACGCCGAAGCCACGCGCGGTCGCGGCGTCGAGACGCGCGATCGCGTCCTGCGCCGGCGGCGAAGCCACCAGGTCGAGGAACGGCAACCCGGCCTGCTCGGCCAGCCCGCGCGCGAGGTCGTCCTTCGTCAGGTGACCGAGCTGGATCAGGATCTCGCCGATCCGCCCGCCCTGTTCCCGCTGGACCGCGAGCGCTTCCTGGACGTTGCCCTCGTGGATCGCTCCGAGCTGCTTCAGCACCTGTCCGATCAATCGTCGCGCGGTCATGCCGGTGCTCCCCCACCACCACCCATCCGCAGTTCCATCGCCTTGCGATCGAACGCCCGCTCGAGCGCGTCCTCCTTCTTGATCCGCCCGGAGCGCCACAGGTCGATCAACGAGTCGTCCATCAACGTCATTCCGGCGCGCCGACTGGTCTGGATGACCGACGGGATCTTGAAGGTCTCGTTCTTCCGAATGTGGTTCTCGATCGCCGGCGACATCACCATGACTTCGAACGCCGCGACGCGACCGTTGCCGTCCGCTGTCGGGACGAGGATCTGCGAGACGACGGCGACGAGTGCGACCGACAACTGCGCACGGATCTGTTCCTGCTGTTCGGTCGGGTACTGATCGATGATCCGATCGACGGTCCGCGCGGCGCCGGTCGTGTGCAGCGTGCCGAACACGAGGTGGCCCGTCTCGGCGGCGGTGATCGCGGCGGACGTCGTCTCGAGATCGCGCATCTCACCGAGCAGGACGACGTCCGGATCCTGGCGCAACACACGCCGCATCGCCTCGGGAAACGTCGTGACGTCGGTGCCGACCTCGCGCTGCGTGACCTGCGATTTGCGATGCTGGTGGTAGTACTCGACCGGGTCTTCGATCGTGACGATGTGGCGCTCGAGGTTCGTGTTGATCCAGTCGAGCATCGTCGCGAGCGTCGTCGTCTTGCCCGAACCCGTCGGACCCGTGACGAGGATCAGCCCGCGGTGCAGCGTCAGCAGGCCGCGGACGCTCTCCGGCAGACCGATCTGCTCGAACGAGAGCAGCTTGTGCGGAATCAGCCGCATCACGATCCCGCGGCTGCCCTTCTGCGTCAGCACACTGACGCGGAAGCGACACTTGTCCCCGTGCGCGTAGCCGAAGTCCGTCGTGCCGACTTCCTCGAGTTCCTTCCGGTTCCGCTCCGGCATCAATTGCCGCGCGAGCCGCTCGGTGTCCTCGGGCTTCAGCTTCGGTCCTTCGAGCTCGACGAGCCCACCGCGCAGCCGCAGCACGGGCGGCCGACCGACCGAGAGATGGAGATCCGAGGCGCCGCGGGTCAGGCAGGCGTCCATCAACGCTTCGATTTCGTACATGCGAACGGGAACGGTCGTTGGGCCGGGAGTGCCGCGATTTCTCGCGCTTTGGTCGTCGTCGGGCGCGAGAGCGTAGCGCTGCGCTGCGTGCCAGTCGCGACCGCGTCAGGCGTCAGGCGTCAGGCCTGCGCCGTCACGCGCAACAGCTCGTCGAGCGACGTCCTGCCCTGCACGACCTTCCGGACCCCGTCCTCGAACAGCGTCGTCATCGATCCCGACGCGCGCGCTTGCGCACGGATCCGTTCGGTCGGTTCCCGTCGGAACGCCATCTCACGGATGCCGGTGTCCATCTCCATCATCTCGAAGATCCCGATGCGACCGCGGTAGCCCTTGTTGTCGCACGCCGCACAACCCTTCGCGGCGTGCAGGCGGACGCCGGCTGCCTGTTCGGCGGTCAGCGCGAGCGTTCGGATCTCGCTCTCGCTCGGCTCGTACGGCTCCTTGCACTCCGGGCACAGCACGCGGACGAGCCGTTGCGCGAGCACGGCCTGGATCGCCGCCGACACGAGGAACGGCTTGACGCCCATGTCGATCAGACGCGTCAGTGCCGACGGCGCGTCGTTCGTGTGCAACGTCGAGAAGACGAGGTGGCCGGTCAGCGCGGCCTGAACGGCGATCTCCGCCGTCTCCCGGTCGCGGATCTCGCCGACGAGGATCACGTTCGGCGCTTGTCGGAGCATCGCGCGCAGGATCCGCGCGAACGTCAACCCGATGCCCGACCGCACCTGGCACTGGTTGATCCCGGCGATGTTGAACTCGACCGGATCCTCGGCCGTGATGATCTTGACGTCGCTGCGATTGAGCTGCTTCAGCGCTGCGTAGAGCGTCGTCGTCTTGCCCGAACCGGTCGGTCCGGTCACGAGGAAGATGCCGTTCGGCCGCTTGATCGTCCGCTCGAACCGCACGCGGTCGTCCCCGACGAAGCCGAGCGCCTCGAGCGAGAGCAGGTTTCGCTCCTTGTCGAGCAACCGCATGACGACGGTCTCGCCGTGACTGCCCGGGAGCACCGACGTTCGGATGTCGATCGCGCGCGAACCACCGCGGAAGTCGATGCGACCGTCCTGCGGCTTGCGTTTCTCTGCGATGTCCATGCCGGCCATGATCTTCAAACGCGACGAGAGCGGACCGTGCAGTTCGCGATCGAACGACGCGCGCTCCTGAAGCACGCCGTCGACCCGGTACCGGATCCGAATCCGCTTCTCGAACGGCTCGACGTGGATGTCGCTCGCGCGCGCGTCGAGCGCTTCTTCGACGGTCTTCTGGACGAGACGAATGATCGGTGCGTCGGGATCCTCGGACGACACGGACGGTCCGCGGCCCTTCGCGTCGACCTTGCCGCGCGCGGCTGTCGCCGGCGCGCCGGACAGCGCGCGTTGGATCGCCTCCTTCAACGCAGCCGGCGGCGCGAGCGCGATCCGGACCTCGCATCCGGCCAGGAAGGCGAGGTCGTCGGCGACGTAGGACTTCATCGGGTCGTCGACGGCGACGTAGAGCCGGCCGTCCTTGACGAGCACCGGCAGCGCCTGATGCAGCTCGATCTGCTCGCGCGGGACCTTCGCCATCAGCTCCGGCGTCGGCTTCGCCTTCGACGGATCGGCGAACGGGACTCCGGCGATCTCGGCGAGCACGCGCCAGACGTCGAGTTCGGCGGCGAACCCGAGCGCGACGACCGCGCGTTCCAGCGGCAGCCCGCGGCTGCGCGCCATGCTCTCCGCCTGTTCGAGTTGGTCTTGCTGAAGCAGGTTCTTCTGTCGAAGCGCCTGCCCGAGCGTCGGCCGACTCAACGCACCATTCCGTGGAAGGACACTTCCTTCACCGAGCACGACGGGTGGTTCAGGTGGATCCGAACCTTGCCGCGCACGACTTTGCCCTTCGGCACGTTCGGCATGACCTCGATCTGGACGCGCAGTTCCTTGCCTTCCTTGCTCGACGTCACCTTGACGAACTCCTCGTCGACGCTGAGGCGCTCGACCTCGAGCTTGACGATCTGCAGATCGAACGAGTCCGTCGGCGCGATCGTGACCTCGGACTTGGCGCCGACGCCGGAACGGATCAGGTTCATCGAGAGGAACCCACCCGGCTTGAACTCGAGCGGTCCCTTGATCATCGCGGCGACGCGCATCGTGACGTTGCGTCCCGGAACGTTGGTCCGGTAGGTGATGATCCCGCCGCTGTCGCGCTCGTCGACACCGGGGCCATAGGTCCCCTTGACCAGCCAGACGACCTTGTCGCCGCGCTTCGACTTCTCGGCCGTGACGGCCATGCTGCGAACGAGCGGGTCGTGGTCGGTCAGCTCGAAGTCGGCGAGGACGCCCGAAGACACCTCGAACTCGAACTCGCGCTTGTCCTCCCACGTCATCTCGCCGAGGTTCCAGTCCGGCGGGGTGACGACGAAGTACGTCGCACCGACGGCGCGCCACATCAGGTTGACCAGCGGAACCGCCTCGTCGGTCGTGTTGATCCGCAGCGTCGCTTCCTTGTTGCCTTGGAAGCCCTGCATCGTCATGTGGACCTCGACCTCGCCGGTCTCGCCGGCGCCCACCTCGACGTAGGCGACGCGCGTGCGGTTCTCGACGCCGTTGTCGTCCTTCTGCACGCGGTACAGCGTGCTGTTCTCGGGCTCGTTCGTCAGGTGATAGACGCGGTCACCGACCGTGATCACCGATCGTGCGCATTGGCAGCTCTGCGTCAGACCGCGCAGTTGGTGCGGGACGTCGCGGGGGTTCTTGAACTTGAACTTCCCGATCGCCGACTCCTCTTGGTAGTAGGTCCCGAGGTGCTTGCGCGTCTCCTCGAACCAGTCGTTCCCCATCCCGGTCCGGAACTCGTCGGGGGCGCCTTGGATCGGCTTCGGTGCGCCACCGTCGCCCTCGACGGTTCCATCGGCGTTGACTCCGACTGGCTTGGGCGCGCCTTGGGGTGCCGGCGTCGGAACGGGTGACTGGCACGACACCGGGAAGGACGAACACACGAAGGCGACGAGCGTCGCCGACAGC
>JAEYTU010000346.1 GCA_023433825.1 Planctomycetota bacterium | reverse complement strand
CGCCGCGCTGCTGCCGGCGCAGCGGCTCGCGCCCGACGCCGATCCCGACGCCGGCGAGGAGTGCACGGTCGGCGTCGCGTCGGGGCGCGCGACGGCCGACGGGCGGCCGCTGCTGTGGAAGAACCGCGACACGACGCAGCGGCACAACGTCGTGCGCCGGTTCGACGACGGGAAGACGCCGTACATCGCGCTGTGCGACGCGACGAGCAGCGCGAGCGTCTGGGGCGGCGTCAACGCGGCGGGGTTCTGCATCATGAACTCGGTGTCGCGCGACCTTCCGGGGCGCAGCACGAGCGGGCCGTCGAACGGGCCGTTCATGAAGCTGGCGCTGCGCGAATGCGCGACGGTCGACGAGTTCGAGGCGCTGCTCGTCGCGACGAACGCGAGCGGACGGCGGACGAAGGCGAACTTCGGTGTCGTCGATGCGCACGGTGGGGCGGCGGTGTTCGAGGTCGGGCATGCGACGTTCGTGCGGTTCGACGCGGACGCGGCTGGTGGGGGCGGCGACGGTGTCGTCGTCCGGGCGAACTTCGCGACGACGGCGAAGGGGACCGCAGGGCGCGGGCGGCACGCGCGCGGCGAGGTGGTGTGTCGGGCGTTGCCGGAGGCGGCGAAGCTCGATCACCGGTTCCTGCTGCGGGAGTTCGTGCGTGATCTGACGCCGACGGCGAACGGCGACGACGCGTCCGCGACGCCGACGCCGGCCGGGCGGCTGGACGTTCGCGAGACGATCCATCGGCAGTCGACGGTCGCGGCGTTGGTGTTCCACGGCGTTCGGCCGGGTGAGGACGCGCGGTGGACGACGATGTGGACCGTGCTCGGGCAGCCGCTGTTCTCGGTGGCGGTGCCGTGCTTCGCGGCGGCGACGAGTGTCGCGCCGGTCCTCGACGCTTCGCCCCGCAGTCGGTTGTGCGATGCGGCGATCGCGATCCAGGAGCGGGTGTACGAGGTTGCGACACCGAGCGGGGACGCGGCGGCGACGCGCGGAGGTGCGGGCGACGACGTCGTCGCCGGGCCGCCGCGGTGGTTGCTCGTCGACGCCGTGGCGCCGGTGCAAGCGGTCACGCTGCCGGTCGAGGACGCGATCCTCGCCGCGACGGCGGCGGCGCTGCGACGGTGGCGCGCGGCGGGTGCGGCGTTCGATCCGGTCGCGTTGACGCGTCACCACGAGGCGGCGGCCGCCGCGGCGTGCGCAGCGGTCGAGTTGGCGCTCGCATCGGCACCTTCGCCGGTGTCTGCGGAAGCGCCGGCGATCGGTCGATAACGCGCGGTCGAACGGGAGATCGCGATGCAGATGGGTGGTGCGCCGGTGGGTGTGGACGTCACGAGTGGGCTCGGCCTCGCGGTCGCGCGGAAGGCACTCGACGCGCAGAAGGTCGAGGGGCGCGCGGCGGTGCAACTGATCGACGGCGCATCCCGCGTCGCGTCGGCACCCGTTCCGCCGCCGGTCGTCACGCCAACGCGCGTCGACGTGACGGTGTGATTTGCCGGGGAAAGTGAAACGAAGGTGCCAGGCACCTTTGTTTCACTTTCCTAGAACGTGAACGCCACCCCGACGAAGAAGCCTTCGAGGTCGAAGTCGGTGTCGAAACGCAGCGGGCCCTCGAAGCCGCTCGACGGGAGCTGCGCGTGGCGCCAGCCGCCGAGGATCGAGACGTCGCGGTCCTCGAAGCGATAGGACAGCGTGATCTCGACGTCCTGCATCGTGCCTTCGAAGTCGCCGCCCCAGTGCAGGTCCGGGTTGATCAGGTAGTCGGCGCCGAGCGCGAAGTCGCGGTAGCTGACGCGCGCACGCGCGGCCAGATACGGCGTCCCGTCGTCGCGCGCCGTGAACTTCTGCCGACGAACGCCGGTCGCCTCGATCGCGTCGAACGTCATCCGACGGTGCGCCAGCACACCGCCGAGCGCGACCTCGGCGTTCAAGCCCTCACGAATCTCGGTGACGAACACCTTGCCGAAGTACCCGATTCGCCATTCGTCCATCTGGAACCGTGCCCGCGCGCGATCGGTCGCCAGCAGCGGCCCGTAGCCGGCGGTCAACGCGCCGACGTCGTAGCTCTGCATGTCGATGTCCTGATAGTCGAGCTCGACGCCGGAGAACCCGTCGCCGACGTGCAGCCGGCCGCCCCAGTCGTCGTCGCGCTCGCCGACGCCGAAGTTCGCGACGTCCTGGCCCGCGTTCGAAACGAACTGCGCGCCGTTCATCGACGACAGACTCGTGCGTCCGGACAACTCGTAGGCCGCGTAGCGCGGCGTCAGCGTGACGCGCGGATCGCCGAGGCCAGGCATCGACGAGCAAGCCGAGATCGCTGCCAAGAACGTCGGAAGGAACGTCGCACACAGGATCCGTGACGGCCGCATCGGGCGGCGGATCTTAGCCACGCCCTCGCTATGTTGCGCCGCCAATGTCCGCCACGCTCGAGACGTTCCTCCCGCGCGATTTCGTCGCCTACGAGAAGCACCGTCAGGACGACCCGGAGTTCAACGGCCTCCGCCTCGCCGTTCGTCGCAAGTTGAAGGGCTACGTCGACGAGACGAAGCGCCGCGCGAAGGAGATCGGTGTCGAGCTGTCGACGCAGGCCGGTCTGCATCACCCGTACGTCTTCAACAACTACCGCGTCCGCGAACAGCGCGCGTACCTGTGCCGCTCCGACAAGGAGCGGAAGAAGCTCGGCAAGTTCTTCGGCGAGGCGCTCGGGAAGGACGCGGAGACCCACTACATCCAGACCGTCCTCGAGGTCTGCGTCGACGACCAAGTCGTCGAGGCCGCGCTACGGATCCATCCGCAAGCGTGGTGGGACGGCGAGCACTTGAAGAAGCGCTGCGCGACCGACGCCGGCCTCGCCGAGTTCACGGCCCTGCTGAACGTGCTGCCCGCCGGCTTCGGTCTGAAGATGCACGACTGGAAGAAGGTCTACTGGGCGCAATCGACGAAGGCGTTCGAACTGCGCGAGTACTTCCAGAGCTACACGCCGGGCAACCACTGGCTGCATCTCGTCCGCGAGCTGCCGAAGGAAGACGCGGTCGAGATGGGCGAGGCCGCGCCGGAATGGCTCGTCACGTCGCTGCTGTCGTTGCTGCCGCTGTTCCGCTTCGTGATCTGGACGCCGGACGGGCCGTGACGCGCGCGGCGCCGCGCGCCGTCACTGCGTCGGGTACGTCTTCAGCACCCACTCCTTCCACTTCTCGTCGAAGGACAACGGCGTCATCCCGTAGACCTTCGACAGCGCATCGCGCGTCGCGCCGACGAGATCCGACTGGTCCGGGAACCAGTCCTCCGTCACGCGGCCCTTCACCTCGAACATGAACGCCGAGAACTTCGCCGGCGCGTCGTCGACGCTCATCAGGAAGTCCCAGCGCGACCACAGCGCGACGTGGTCGTTGAAGTTGATCTGGTTGTAGTCACGCCACGTCATCGCCTCGGACAGCGGCGTGAACTTCGACCCGCTGAACAACTGCCGCATGTACGGCTTCCAGTTGTAGAGCGGCTTCTTGTCGGCGAGGCCGCCCTCGTTCTGGTCGAACGTGTTCCACTTGATGTGCACGCGCCGTTCGAACCAGTGACCGAGGCCTTCCTTGATCCAGACCGGCAGGTCGTACGAGTAGTTGCGGAACCCGTCGATCAGGTTGTGCGAGATGTTGAACGCGAGGTTGCAGTGCAGCGCCGTGTCGTGCTTGAGCCGCCCTTCCTCCATGTCGGCCGCGACGCCGTAGAACAGCGAACCCTGCTCCTTGAAGTTCCACCGCTGTCCGAACATCGCCGTGCGGCCGATCCACCGCTTCAGGTAGTCGACGTAGGTCGATCCCTTGTCCGGCAGCAGGATCAGGTACTTGCCCTGCTGCCCGAGGTACGGCCCGTAGCCCATGAATCGGCCTTCGCCGCGGACGACCGACGACGGACCGGCGGGGAACTGCTCGTCCTTGACGCCGAGCAACTGCGACATCTCCGCGTAGAGGTCCTCCATCCGCAGCGCCGTCAGATGCAGTCGCAGCCAAGGGTCGATGTTCGTCGACTTCGGATTGATCCGTCCCGGAGGCAGCTTCTCGGCGAGTCGCGTCAGCTCGCCGCGCAGCTTCGCCTTCGTGTCCGGCTCGAACGGGACGACCCAGTTCTGCAGCGACGAGCCGATCCGGAAGTGCGCCGTCTCGACCCACAGGAATTGGTCGTACGACAAAAACTTGTCGACCTCTTCGCTCGACACCGGTCCGAACTCGAACGGTCCGTACGAGACGTAGCCGAGCGCCGTCATCAGCTTCGGATCGTTCTTCGTGTACGGGTCGATGCGCCACTTCGGAACCTTCGGCTTGTCCTGCGCGTCGGCGGCGCCGGCGGCGAACAGCGCGGCGGTCAGCGCCGCCGTCGCCGCGAACTTCGTTCGGATCGTCGTCTGGTCTCGCATCAGATTCGCGCCTTCCATTCCTTGGCCACTTCGATCGCCTGGAACACCGAGAGGTTCTCCAGCGGCGGCGCGCCGTCGACGAGGGCGCGCAGTGCGTTGATCGCCTCCTTCTTGACGCCGAAGTCCTCGGCGTCGAGCCGCAGCTTCAGCGCGCCGGCGGACTCCTTCGTCCCGAGATAACGGAACAGCCGCAGCCGGCCGGCCGCGCCGCGCGTGTCGGCCTTCGTGATCCGTGCGAGCGTCTCGACGGCCGTCGACTCGTCGCCGACGCCGGTCAGCACGGACGCGATGACGGTGACGTTGCCGTTCCAGTCGTCGGTCGCGCGCTTCGCGACGGCGTCGAACGCGCGGAAATCGCGCAGCGCGAGCAGACCGAGCGCAGCCCGGAACGCGACGTCGTCCGACTCGTCCTTCAACGCCGCGACGAAGATCGGTGTCGACTCGGGCAGCCGGTACTTCGCGAGTCGCTCGACGACATAGGTGCGCACGGCGACCTTCGGATCCTTCGCCGCGCGCGCCAGCAACGGCGCGTGTTCGGGCGTCGTGACGGCGTCGAGGATCTCGATCAGCGCCGGATTGCGTTCGGTCTCGTCGTCGGTCAACCGCCGCAGCAGCAGCGGCGCGA
>JAEYTU010000337.1 GCA_023433825.1 Planctomycetota bacterium | reverse complement strand
GGGATGCGTTGCGGTCTGCACTGACGTCGCCCGCTGGAGGTGGACGAATTCCCTACGGGAACGCGTTCGACTGCGATGCCGCTACGCGGAATGGAGATCGAGGCGAAGGAACGCCAACGCGCCCGCGGCGGCGTCGCGTGGTCGCGTGGGCGCTTCGCGCAGGCGATCGCGCGTGCCTATCCGGGCTAGATCGGATCCCCACGACCATCTCTCGCGACGCACAGCATCATGCTGACGGCGCGTTCCCCGACGCTGTAGACGGACAGAGTGTGATCGTCCGACTCCCACTCGATCTCGTCTGCGACGCGACGAACACGGCGCACGCGGATGCCGAGACCGGTGAGAAGGCGTAGCCAGTCCGGATCGGGCATCCCGAGCCAAACTTCGCCTGCAATCGTGCTCGCGGACGGTGCGGACAGTTCGATCGACGTCAGTCGAAACCCTTCGTCGGCCGCCAAGTGCAGATCGATGCCGTCGTACGCGAGCCATCGGTCGCCCTCCGGTGTCCGTTCGCTCCGACGTGCGGCTCCGAGCAGCTTCGTCAAGTCCGACTCATGCATGCCGAAGTGGATCGATCCCACCCCTTGGTGTGGCACGACGGCGCCGTCGCGGTGACGAGACAGAGTCATGCGGCAGGTCGTGCCGCGATCCCTCGCGGGATGCAACCGTTTGCGAGCCGAGTTCCGTGGCACCGTCCACCGATCGACTCGGTCGAACCCATGTCGTCGCACGTGCGGTGGCCACCGACACGTCCCTCGAGCAGAGCACGGGTTGGTCGTCGTCGGGGGTCGTTCGCGCGCGATCGATGCCGCGGCAACCGGGCGAGAGGAGCGGAAATGCGTCCGGTGTGTGTCGTCGGCGATCGGTTCCCGCTGTCGACGGAGAACCGTTTCCCAACGACCAACACGAACATGCACGCTCGCACGAACCTTCTGACTGCTCTCGCTCCGCTGACGCTGGCCGCCTCGATCGCGGCGCAGGCGCCGATCGTCTACCCGCCGGCCTTCGCCGAACGCGAAGGGCAGGGCGCGGAGGCTGGCTTCCCGTTCGGGATCGGCGTCGGCCGCGCCCAGATGCACTTCCAAGGCGCGCTGCTGCCGCTGGCAGCGAACGCGCAGATCCGCGGGATCGGCTTCCGTCAGGACGCCGACACGGCGACGGCGGATGCGTCGCACCGCGTTCTGCTCGAAGTGTTCGTCGGCACGACGGCGAAGACCGGCGCGCAGTTCGGATCGAACTACGCGAACAACTACGCCGCGACGCCGCAGGTCGCGTTCGCCCGCCGGATGTTCGATCTCGCCGCGCGGCCGGCGTCGAGCATCGCTCCGTCGCCGAACACGACGATCGTTCCGCTCGACACGCCGTTCACGTTCGATCCGTCGACGAATCTGATCGTCGACTTCGTCGTGCACGCGAACTCGAACCTGAACGTGGCATTCCGGTACAGCGCCGACGTGGCGCTGTTCGACACGACGAGCACGACCTACGGCGTCGGATGCCAGTCGTCGCGGCAGACGCTGCCGCGACTCGCGGCGAACGAGGTCGCGCTCGGCGGCTCGTGGCGCGCATCGCTGACGCAGGCACCGGCCAGCACCGCCGCGGCGCTGTCGGTGGGCCTCGGCAACACGACGTGGCAGGGACTGCCGTTGCCGTTCGACATGGCGCCGATCGGCGCGCCCGGTTGCACGCTGCTCGTCGACACGACGGTCATGTTCACCGGGTTCGTCGGCACGTCCGGCAGCCTGACGTTCTCGCTGACGACGCCGGACAACGTCGCACTCGACGGCGTCACGCTGTTCGGACAGGCGGCGATCCTCGATCCGTTCGCGAACACGCTCGGAATCGTCACGTCGAACGGCGTCCGAACGCGGTTCGGCCGAAACACGCCGATTCAGGTCCTGAAGCACGTCGGTGATCCGGCGCGGACGACCGGCACGGTCACTCGCAACTACGGCATCGTGACGTTGTTCGACGTCTGAAAGGACGGCGACGCTGGCGCGCGCTAACGTGCGCGCCCGCATGTCCAGATCCGAACGCTTGCTCGCCGTCCTCGCCGCCCTCGTCCTCTGCTGGACGTCGGCCTGCTCGAAGTCCCCGACATCCGATCCCGCCGGCACGCCCGGCGGCGTTCCCGAACTTCCGGCGCGCTACGTGCTGGCGACGGCGCCGGCCGACGCGATCGGCGTCCGTGCGCTGCGCGACGCGATGCCGCGCGAAGGCGAGGTCAAGGTCCTCGGCCGCGTGAAGGACTTCGTCGACGGGCGTGCGATGTTCACGATCGTCGACGCGTCGGTGCCGTCGTGTGCCGATCGTCCGGGCGACAACTGCACGACGCCATGGGACTACTGCTGTGAGGAGCCGAAGAGCCTCGCGCGCAACACGGCGACGGTCGAGTTCCACGGCGACGACGACGCGATCGTGCGCGCGCGGGTCAAGGGCGTCTCCGGCATCGACCACCTGACGCGCGTCGTCGTCGTCGGCAAGGCCGTGCAGGACAGCGCCGGCAACCTGACGATCCGCGCCAGCGGCCTCGGGGTTCAGCGATGAAAGTCACCGTCGCGCTCGCGCTGACGGTGGCGTTCACGTTCGCCGGCTGCGCGTCGGGCCCCGAGACGAACGACGCGGCACCGAAGCGAATCGACGCTCCCGAGGCCGCTGCGAAGGAGCGGGAGCTGCGGGTCGCACGGAGCGAACTCGTCGTCGCGACGGCCGAGGCCAAGGCGAAGGCACTCGAACGCACGCACCAACTCGAACAGGCCGTCGACGAGGCCGACAAGGCGAAGACCGCGTTGGCCGTGTTCACGAACAAGGAACTGCCGAACAAGACGGCGAGCGCGAAGATCGGGCTCGACAGTGCGCGCTACTCGGTCGACGAGGCTCGCGCGGAACTCGACGAGTTGGTCGCGATGTACTCGGCCGAAGAGTTCGCGCAGAAGACGAAGGAGCTGGTGCTGCAGCGTGGTCGCCGTCGCCTGGAGATCGCCGAACGGCGTCTGGCCGTCGAGACGGCCGAGTTCGCGATCGAGACCGAGGACTTGCTGCCGCGGCGCGGCAAAGAACTCGCGAACGCCGCGCGCGAGGCCGAGCGCAAGGTCGAGCGCATGCGGCTCGAGCACGAGATCGCGACGCTGCAACAGCAACTGGCGATCGAGAAGGCGCAGAAGGCCGTGCTCGACCTGGAGCAGCAGTTGGCGAAGTTGCAGCGCGGGGCGGACCGGCCGTGACGGCCGCGCGGGCGCGGGACCGTGTCGCGCGGCGTGCGGCGTTCGCGTGCGGCGCCGTGATCGCGACGTTCGCCGCGGCGACGACGGCAGCGGCGCAGCAGGGACGGACACCGCTGCCGGTCGAACCCGCGGCGGCACGTGCCGCACTCGACCGCGCGCTCGACTGGCTGCTGCGCGATCAGAATCCCGACGGCAGCTTCGCGACCGGCGTCATGGACGGCATGACCGAGGACGTCTTCTCGATCGAGACGTTCTACGCGTGGCAGCAGGCCGCTCACGCGCTGGCGTGCCTCGCGTTGATCGAGTCTCCAGCGACGCCGGCGCGTGACTCCGCGCTGCAGCGCGGGATGCGATGGCTCGCGACGTCGCGGATCGTCAAACGCGGCAACGAATGGGACAACGACGCGGTCTGGGCGCATCTGTACGGGACCGTCGTCTGCGTTCGTGCGAGTCGCGAGCCGCGCGTCGGTGAGGCGTTGCGTGGGCTCGTCGAGGCGCGCGGGCGCGATCACCTCGCGGCGCTGCATCGCAATCAGGTGCCGACCGGCGGGTTCGGCTACTACGACGACCCGCCGTTCTCACGTCGCCCGAAATGGGGCACGAGCTTCTGCACGGCGCTCGTGCTGCCGGCGCTGCGCGAAGCCGAGCAACTCGGATGGACCGAGGACACGCGCGTGCGCGAACGCGCGGCGGAATACGTTCGGCGGTGCGCGGTGCCGGGGGATGCGTACGAGTACGACCTGAATCCGATTCCGCGGATCAGTGGCGGCGAGCACATCAATCGGACGAAGGGCAGCCTCGGCCGGACGCAGGTCTGCAACTGGGCGCTGGCGACGATCGGGGATCCGTTCGTCGATGTCGCGCGCGTCCGGAGCGGGCTCGACGCGTTCTTCACGCACCAGAGGTTCCTGGCGGTCGCGCGGATGAAGCCGGTGCCGCACGAGTCGTGGTACCAGAACGCCGGCTACTTCTATTGCTTCGGCCACTACTACGCGGCGCTCGCGATCGAGCTGCTGCCGGCCGAGGAGCGCGAGGCGCGCCACCAGATCCTGCGCCGCCACATTGTCGACGTGCAGCGCGCCGACGGCTCGGTCATGGAGTTCCTCGGCAGCCGCTACATCGTCGTCGCGAGTACGGCGTTCGCAGCGCTGACGCTGGCGACCGGGCTGCGGTGAACGGCTGACTTTGTCGG
>JAEYTU010000294.1 GCA_023433825.1 Planctomycetota bacterium | reverse complement strand
GCCCGCGATCGGGCCGCAGCCCAAGGCCTCCGCGCTACGCGCGGAGGCCGACATCGCAGGCCGCGATGGGACAGTGCTTACTGGGGCCTACCGTGCCGCTCGCGACACCGTCGGCCAACAGTCACGGACAAGGAACGCACCCCGAGCACGGTAGGGCAACGCGAGGAATCGCGGCACTCGCGGCCCAGACCCGTGCTTGCGCGACGAGTGGGATCGACATCAGAACGAGAGCGAACGACGCAACGACGGCGCGGAGTGCGTGCATGGCTTCCAGACCTCCGACGGAACGGGGCGAGGGCGCAGCGTGCGCAGGCTGCGCGTCGGCCGCAATCCCGACGGCCGCGACGATCAGTTCGTCTTCGCCCGCTCCGGCTCGGCGATGTCGACCGTCGACGTCCGCAGACCGTGGCGCTTCTCCAGAGCCTCGGTCGAGAACGACTGCTGGAAGACCGTTTGGAGTCGGCTCTTCCGGAAGCCGTCTCGCGCCGTCATCAGGTCGCGTCGCGTCAACGACGCGACGTCGGCCTTCTCGACGGCCGTGGCGAGCACGAGGTACTGCACGCGGTTCGTCGCGTCGTCGAGGACGTCGCTGACTTCCCCGACCTTCATCGAGCGCACCTGCTTGTACTCCGCATCGGAGCCCCAGCCGGTCGTGAACAAGAACCGCTCCGACGCCGAGTAGCGGTCGGCGAAGCGCGGCTGCGCCGACAGGTCGCGAAGGTGCGGGCCGATCTGGCGAACGGTGACGCCGGCTTCCGCCGCCGCCGCATCGAAGACCTCGCCGTAGGCCTTCCGCGCCTCGGTCGAGACGTCGCGCGCAATCTGATCGTCGATGACCTTCTCGAACTCGGCGCGCTTCTCGGCCTCCTTCGCGAGTTCTTCGCGCAGGCTCTTCTCGTGCGCTTCCCAGCGCCGGAAGTCACGACCTCCCGGGTCGCGCTGCTGCAACTGCTCGCGCTGACGCGTCGCTTCGTCGAGCGACTTCTGCAGCCCCGCGCGCCAGTCGTCGAGTTGCTTCGTCAGCTTCTCGGCCTTGACGCCTTCGATCTTCGCGATCGCCTCGGCGCGCGCAGCCTTCGCGAGGCGCAGCAGCGCGTCCTGGAAGGCCTTCATCTTCTCGGTGGCCTTCTCGTCGGACTGGTGCTTGTACCAGTCGATCGTCAGCTGCTCCTTGATCTCGGCGAAGTCCTTCATCGGGCGCGGCTCGATGGCCGTGACCTGGAAGAAGAAGACCGCCTTGTCGGTCGTCTGCACCTGCGTCGACAGGTCACCGGGCGTGTCGATCAGCGAGGCCGCCCACGAACGATCCCACGATCCGAGTTCGCCGAGGTCCTTCAGTCCCTCCGGAGGACGCGGCTCCGCGACGACGTGGACACGAGCGGCTTCCGCACGGTCCTTGACGAGGTCGAGGAACACATCGCCCATCGGGAAGGCCTTCCGCGCGGCGTTCAACGCGTCGTCGGCGGCCTTCTTCGCCGCGTCCTTGGCGTCGACGTCGCTCTTCGCCGTCGTCACGGCGGCTTCGAGTTCCGGCGTCTTCGGCCCCGCCGTCAGCTTCGCCTCTGCGTCGGCGAGCGCCGTCGCGGCCGTCGCGTGCTCCTCGTAGGCCTTGTTGCGCGTCTCGATCGCCGGCGCGAGGTGCTTGGCCATCGCCTCCTGCACCTTGCCCCAGAGGACCTTCATGGTCTCCTCGGCGCCGAGCGTCTTGCGGATCTGCTCCTTGACCTCTTCGAACGGGACGTACTCCGGTTCCTGCGTCGCGGCCTTCGTCGCGTCGGCGTCGCCTGTCTGCGGTGCCGTCGGCGTCGTCGGCGTCGTCGGATCCTGCTCACCCTGCAGATCGCCGCCGCCGTCCTTCTTCGGTTCGGTCGACTCCTTCGGAGGTTGACCCTCGTCCCCCGACTTCGGCTCGCCACCCGTCGTCGGCTTCGCCTTGCGATACAGGCGCTCGCGATCGAGGTCGTACCGCTGCCGCAGTTCGTCGTCGCTGAACGTCCGATCCTTCGTCTCCGCCGTGAACTTCGCGATGTCGAACTGCGGCAACAGCAGGCCCGCGGCCGTCAGTGCGACGCGAGAGTTCGGATGGCGGTACGCGTTCTTCTGCTCGTCGGTCCGGCTGTCGAGCCACGTCTTCAACTGCTCGTCGGTGACCGGCGTCGCCTTCAACGTCGTCTCGATCTCGGTCTCGTCGACGACGGCGACCTTGAGCGTCAACAGCTCGCGGTCCTTCAGCAGCGACGCGACCAGCGCGGCGTCGCTGATGTCGCCAGCGAGCGTGAACAACCGCAGGTACGTCCCGATCCGGATCGCCTCGCCGACCAGCATCCGCAGTTCCGACACCGAACTCGCACCACCGCGTCCGACGAGATTCGCCGGCGTCAGGTCGGGTTGGTCCAGCACCTTCAAGAACTCTTGGATCGTCGCGTCGATGTCCGCTTCGGAAACGCCGATCCCAGCCTCGATCGCGAGCCGGCGCAGTGCTGCGTAGCGCGTCCGCAAGCTGCCCTGCTCCTCGCCGCTCTCGAGCGTCGGCATCGTGACGATCCCCGACAGGCTCCCGGTCGCGATTCGCAACCCGATGTTG
>JAEYTU010000222.1 GCA_023433825.1 Planctomycetota bacterium | reverse complement strand
CCAGTTGACGGTGTGCCAGTCGACGGCCGGCCGCTGGTCGGCGTTGCCGGTCGAACCGGCGACGAGTGCCGCGCGATCGTTGCGCCCGACGCGGCCGTTCAGCGCGCCGTAGTTGCCCCAGTCGAGTTCGAAGCGATGCACGGGCAGCACGCGCGTGTTCGCCGGCTGTGCGTGCGACGACGTCTGCGAGAACCCGTCGCCGCGGAAGTTCAGCGAACGCCGGGCGACCTGGATCACCGGGAAGTCGACCTCGACCTGATCCGTGTAGCCGATGTAGTCGCGGCCGACTTGCTGGACGACCGGGTACGGCTGCGCCGGAAGCGTGGGGACGCCGAGATCGAAGAACTGTCCGCCTGCCGATCCGCGCTGGAAGCGCTGCTGCGACGTCAGTTGCCGGAACAGCATCATCCACGCGAAATTGTTCGTCCGGACGACGTGGGTGCCTCGCTCGATCCAGTCGTAGCGGACCCATTCGGTCTGCGTCTCGTCGCCCGGCGGATAGAGCTGCAGCCACTCGCTCTGCTGCAGCACGCTCGGGTCGATCAGCATCGAACCGTCGCTGACCTGGAACGAGACCGGGACGATGTAGCAGACCATGACGGCGTACTCGCCCGGCGGAACGTTGCCGGCCATCGGCACGCGGTCCCAACTGAGCACGTACTTCTTCGGCAAGCCGTCGTAGAGCAGCCCGTTGCCGGGAAGTTGATCGCGGCGTCCGGACGTCGGGTTCAACGTGACGCCGCGCTCGATGCCGGTGAGTCGCGCGCCCTGACGGCCGGCGTACCGGATCAGCTCGTACCCGCCGATGTCCGCGCCGCGAGCGTTGCCGCTCAACTGCGCCGGATCGACGCCGATCCGGTACTGCACGATCAGCGCGTAGCCACCGTTCGCCGGGAACGCCTCTTGGATCCGCTGCTGCGCCGGCGGCGGGCGATACGACGACGCGCCACTCGGATCCGGCAGCGGATCGGCGAGTTCGATGTCGCCGTTGAACGTCTCGTCGATCCCGCGGCCGAGACGGATCGGCGGTGCGGGCGGCGAGACGATCGTGATGTCGACCATGTTCGACGACGTCCAGACCCGCGCGATCCCGAACGGACCCAACGCGCTCGCGAGCGACGTGCTGCCGACTTGCACGATCTGGTCGCGTTGGACCGCGACTGCGTAGCCGTACAGCTCGACGGCGTTGCCGGCGGCGTGCGCTGGCGCGAAGTCGAGATCGCCGCGATCGGCGAGACGCGAGCTCTCGGCCAGGATCGGCCGACCGTTGCCGTCGGTCGGAATGTCGGGGCGGTACTCGAACACCGACATCCGCGCGCAGCGCCCGCCGAGCGAGTCGACGAACCGGCAGTAGAAGACGCCGGCGTCCTTGCTGGAGTACTCGAACAGCTCGAGCCCGATGCGCAGCACGCCGCGATCGGGGAAGCCTTCGGTGCTCTCTACGCGGATCTCGACGAACCGATCGTCGTCGTCACGGAACAGCGTCCCGGCGGGCGGACGCCCGTAGGTCGGCAGTGGCGCGGTCAGGTGCGTGCGGAACGAGACCTTCTCGCGCGGCACGCCGTCGAGGACGAGCGACAGCTGGCCCGGTTGATTGCCGCGCACGGCGAGGTTCGCGTGGTACCAGACCTCGGGCACGAGTCGCAGATCCTGCAGCGGCACCTTCCACGTGCCGGCCGTGCGTTCGGGGCTGCTCTGTGCGACGAGCGGGTCTGGATCGAGGCCAGCCTCGTCGAGCACCTCGAGGACCAGATCGCTGTCGCGGATCTGCAGCGTGACGCGATTGCGATCGGGGAGTTCACCGGCGAGGTCGAACAGCGCCGTCGTCCCGGTGTCGCGCAGCTTGAACCAGAACTGGACGCCGAACGGCTCCGGCATCCCGCCGCGCCCGGTCCATGGGAACTCGCGCGTGCTGGTGTTCGGCGTGTTCGCGCGCCGTGAACCGCCCATCATGCCGGGCCCCGTTCCACCGGTCGGTGCGGCGTTGTTCTCGGAGATGTAGGGGCCTTCCTGCGTGACGTCGCGCCCCTCGGGGTGCAACGAACCGAACATCGGATCGCTCGACCAACCGTTGCCCGACGGCAGCGCCGACGCCGGCGCCGGTTCGATCGTCGCGACGCCTTCGCGACTCGGGAACCGCGGTGCACCGAGAGTCTCTGCCGGGAACGCGCGCCCGATCATGTGCGCGTGGAATCGCGACACCGGCGACGTCCCACGACCGAACGGCGTCGCGGCCCAGAGGTTGATCGGCGTCGTCATCCAGTGCGCGCCGTAGCGCCCGATCCGGATCGCTTCCTCGAAGTCGGACTGCGTCGCCGCCACGAAGTCGAGACCACGCCCCGGCAACGTCCACGCCTCACCGCTGCGCTCGATCCGCTGCGCGGGGCGCGTCGTTCCACCTCGGAGCTGCGCAGAGGCTGCGCGATACGCGACCAACGGCGCCGACTCGAACGTGATCGGGGCCAGCGTCATCTCGAGGGCACCGGGTCGCGGCGACAACAGGCTCTGGTACAGCAGTCCGTAGGTCTGCCGCTGCTGCTGCGATGCGCCCTCGAACAGCGGGTCGAAGACTCGCTTCGCGAGATCCTCGAACGAGTCGAACGCGACCGGCACACCGTCCTCGGCAGCGCCAGCGCCGGTCCCGCGCATCGCGACGATCGTCTCGACGATCGCTCGTGCCTGCGACGTCGACAGCGGCGGCGCGAGCGGGATCGGTCGACCGTCGTTGTCGAAGCGGGACTGCGACCGACGCTGACGAACGTTGGCGACAATCGCCGTCAAGACCTCGGGTGCCGCGGTGTTGATGTTGATCGGATGCGGAAGCACCGGCTCGACGACGCTGTCGATCGCGCGGAACGACTGCCGCAGCCCGTTCATCAGCGTCAACACGTTGCGCGTCTCCAGGACGACGGCGCTCGACTGCGCCTGCGCGATCTCGGTCGACCACGCCAACGCGTACTCGACGGCGCTGCCGTCGAGTGTGCGCAGGCGGACCAGTCCGCCGGCACCGAGGAACTGCGTCGAACGGACGCGGAGTTCCTGGCTGCCCGCGGCGGCGTCCTCGAACAAGCGCTCCGCCGGACCGAACTCGGAGGCGGTCTCTCGCGCCGCCGCGACGGTCGCGAAACGACGCAGACGATCGGACTCCGTCGCCGTGAAGCCGCCGTACGGCGTGTCGTGCAGCCGCGCGAGTTCGTCGATCGACGACCAGGGCCGCAGTCGAGCGTGGTTTTCCGGATCGGCGTTCTCGTACTGGAACGTCGACGCCAGCACGGTGCGGTAGTCCAGCACCAGCGAGCCACCGTGCAGGAAGTGATCCTCGCCGCCGGCGAATCCGTCGTCGACGCGCAGGCCGCGCGTCAATTCGCGCAGCACGTTGCCGTCGCGCGCGCCGTACCGGATCAGTTCGCGATCGACGACGACGTGTCCGCGCTCGGGGAACGACGCACCGTCGGTCAGCGTCAGCTCCGTGGCGTCCGCCGGGTGGTCGTCGGCGAGATGCGCTGCGAGTCCGAGCAGGTTCGCGAGGACCAGCGGCGATGCGGTCGGCAGTTGGATGCGCCGTTGCAGATCCTCGACCTCGCCGGCGGTCAACGCGCGGACTTGCGACGCTTCGAGCAACGCCGGCGGCACGACGAGCTGACTCGGGAACTCGTCGAGTCCGTCGGCATGCGGCGTCGCGTCGAACACGTCGTGCGTGCGCGAGCTTTGGTAGAGCAACAGTTCGCGGACGTTCGCGGAGCCGAGATCGGCCTGGCGCTCGTCGACCAGCGCGAAGGCCGCGGCTTCACCGTTCCCCATGCTCAGCAGGAACGGCGCCAGCATCGCGAGCAGGATCGACAGCGCGACGAGCACGGCGATCAGCGCGAAGCCGCCGACGTCGGCGGCCGGACGCTGCGCGCTCGGGTCGATCGAATGGGCCGGTAGTGCCGCGA
>JAEYTU010000202.1 GCA_023433825.1 Planctomycetota bacterium | reverse complement strand
CACTTCGGGCGTCGGTTGCACCTCGAGCCCGGTCGCGGGACCCATCAGATGAACGCGATCGATCGGCGCGCCGGCGGCGAGCAGATGCGCGCGCTGGATGACGCTGCGCAGTTGCGCGACGTTCCCGGGCCACGGGTGCGTCTCGAGCAGGATCATCGCCGTCGCCGAGAACCCGGCGTGCGGGGTCCCACCGGCTGCTGCGGCTTCGGTCAGGAAGTGCGTCGCCAGCAGCGCGATGTCGTCGCGGCGCTCTTGCAGCGACGGAACCTGCACGGGGAAGACGTTCAATCGGTAGTAGAGGTCCTCGCGGAAGCGGCCGCGCGCCACCGCTTCGGGAAGTCGCGTCGACGTCGTCGCGACGATGCGCGCGTCGGGACCGATGCCGGCCGGCTTGTGGCCGCGCTCTTCCTTCAGATAGCGGACGAGGCGCGACTGCACGGCGGGCGCGAGTTGCTCGACGTCCTCGATCAGCAGAATGCCGTGATCGGCGTCGTGCAGGTGCTGCTCGAGCGACTCGACGGTCGCGGTGTCTGCTGCGAGTTCGACCATCGGGTGCGCCATGCGCCGACCGGTCCGATGGATCATCTCTGCGACCTCGGACTTCCCGGTTCCGGGTCGCCCTTCGATCAACACGGTCGCATCGCTCTCGGCGACGCGTGCGACGGAACCAATCAGTCGCCGCAACACCGGGCTGCGCCCGATCAGTTCGCCGGTGGAACCGCGTTGGCCGAGTTCGTCGCGCAGACGACGGTTCTCGCGTTCGAGTCGGCCCGCGCGCGCGGCGAGCGAGACCGTCGCGAACACCTTGTCCGGGATCAGCGGCTTGACGAGGTAGTCGATCGCACCGAGACGCATCGCCTCGACGACGCCTGCGGCTTCCTCCTGGCCCGAGATCATGACGATCGACGCGCCGACGTCGGCGGCCTTCAGTCGGCGCAGCGTCTCGATGCCCGAGACGTCCGGCAGGATCACGTCGAGCAGGATGACGTCGTAGTCCTCATGACCTGCGAGCTTCAGACACTCCGCGCCGGACTGCACCGTCGTCACCGCGTACTGCGCGCTGTTCAGCGCGTCGCCGAGCAGCCGTTGCACCCATGGATCGTCGTCGACGACGAGGACGTTCGCCTGTGCGTTGCGAATCGATGTCTGCTCCGGTGATGTCTTCATCCTGATCCCTCGCCCTAGATCGGACGGGATGCGGGTGAGGATGAAGCCCACGGCGTCTGCGGCGCCCGATGCCGCCGCGCGCGCGAACGACCACCGACTACGCGAACGCGGTGACGACGGCGCCTTCGTGCGCGAGCAGGAACCGCTTGCAGTCGAGGCCGCCGCCGAACCCTCCGATCCCGTGGCCGGCGACGACGCGATGACACGGGAGGAAGATCGGCAGCGGATTGCGCGCCATCGTCGTCCCGACGGCACGCGCCGCACCCGGCCGCCCGGCCAGCCGCGCGAGCTCGCCGTAGCTGACGACGGCGCCGTGCGGTACCTCGCGCGCGAGCACCGTCAGCACCCGCCACTGGAAGTCGGTGCAGGCGCCGCGGTCCAGCGGCACGCCGCCCGGGAGGCCGCGTCCCGCGAAGTAGCGCTGCAGCGCCGCGACCGCCTGCCGCAGGATCGGGTCACGGGGCGCCGTGCCGTCCGGTTCGGCCTCGATGCAGCGGCGACCGTCCGGCGGCATCCGATCGAGCATCTCGACGCGCGACAGACCTTGCTCGGACGCCGTCAGCCGCAGCCGACCGATCGGAGATGCGAGGACGTGGGAGGGGGAAGGGCGCGCAGTCACTCGGCGGGGGCTCGTGGTCATCTCCGGAACTCGTCGGCCGCGGAACGTCGCGACGGTTGCGAATCCTAGCGGCCCGTCGCGGCGACTCCGGCGCGTGGGGTTCGCGTTGCGCAGCCGGCGTGGGGCGGCCGCCATGGGTCGCGACCGGCGTTCGCGACCGTCACGGCTCGCGACCTTCACGGCTCGCGACCGTCACGGCTCGCGACGTCGCGCCAGCGAAAGGGCGCGCCTCCGGGCGGGAGACAGGTGAACCCGGAGGCGTCGGCCAGGGAGGTCAGAAGCTCTGCAGTCGATTGGCGAGGTCGTCGAGGTCGAGAGTCCGCAGTTCGTCGGCGCCGATCGGGGGCAGCGTCTTGAACTTCTGGTACTCGTCGATGTTCGTCAGCTCGACGTAGTCGCGGTAGCTCATGCGATCGGGGGAGCGAAGCGCGTCGTCGGAACGGATCGAGGGACGTTGGGAGCCGCGCTCGAGGGAGTGTTTCGCGCGGTTGCAGATGGCGAGCGTGTTCTCGAGGTTGCCGCGGATCTTGACGAGCCGCTCCTCGTTCGCGCCGGGCAGGTCCATGCTGCGGGTGATCTTCGCGATGGCCACTTCGAGGACCGCGATCAAGCAGTTCAGCTTGGTCAGCAACCGCGTGCGGTACTCCGCGGAGCCCAGGCTCTGTTGCTTGTCGTCCTGGCCGCGTTCGATCGGGTTGTCCATCGCTTTCGTCTTCGGGAGGAAGGTCTCGGCTCCGAGCCACCGTGCGTCACGGCATCACTCGTCACCCACGATGGTGGGAGCACCGCTCGTGCCAATCCGCTCGGGCGAGATGCGATCGCGCCGCAACACCGTCAAACGCCGACGCCGTCGTCGATTCCGACGCCAACGCGAACGAACGGCGACGACACGCGAGTCCCGCGCACCGTCGCGAGCCGTCGGTGGATGTCCATTTCCGTCGACATCGCCGTCCATCCACGGCGTCGACGTCGCGCGCGCGCGACGCAGCGCGGCTTAGACTGCGTTCGTGAACGACGGCGCGCCGAACGATCTCGATCCGACGAACGAAGCGAACGAGCGCACCGTGCGCTTCTGGGACGAGCGCCATCAGATCGAGGAGGCGGCCGCCGACGACAACTTCCTCAACCACCCGCTGATCCAGGCCTACGTCTCGTTGCGGGCGTTCGGCGATCTGACCGGCCACCTCGACGCGGTCGTCGCCGAGATCCGCACGCGGACGAAACCCGGCGCGCGGATCCTTTCGCTCGGCTGTGGACCCGCCAAGAAGGAGATGGCCCTCGCGAGCGCGCTGCCTGATCGCAGCTTCGTCGCGGCCGACATCGCACCGACGGTCGTTCACAACGCGCGCGAAGAAGCCGCTTCACGCGGCCTGTCGAACCTCCGCATCGATGTCGCGGACTTCAATCGGGTCGTTCTCGACGCTGCGGACTTCGACATCGTCACGATGCTCGGCGCGCTGCATCACGTCGAAGCCCTCGAGCACTTCTGGCAGCAATGCCGCCGCACGCTGCGGCCGGGTGGCGTGGTCCTGGCCCAGGAGTTCGTCGGGCCGAACCGGATGCAGTGGACACAGGCGCAGATCGAGGAGAGCGATCGCGTGCTGCGCGACCTGGTGCCGGAGGTGCACAAGGTTCACCACGACCGCGTCGTCCGGGTGCCCGTCGAACGAATGCTCGAGATCGATCCGTCGGAGGCCGTTCGGTCGTCGGAGATCCTGTCGACCTGCGCCGCGGCGGGATTCGGGCTCGAGGGCTACGCC
>JAEYTU010000129.1 GCA_023433825.1 Planctomycetota bacterium | reverse complement strand
CCCGCAGCACGCACCGAACTCGCACCTCCGCCCGCCGACACGCCCACCACCACGCCCCCCACGAACCCGAACGCAACCGTCGTCCGCGGGCGCTGCGTCGACGGCGATGGGGCACCGATCGCGGGCGTGCGCGCGCGCTTCCATGGCTCGCCCGTGAATCAACAACGCGTCGACGCCCATCTCCGCGACCACCCGCCGATCGAATGGCGCGACCCCGACCCGATCACGACCGGCGCCGACGGTCGCTTCGAGTTCCGCACGAACCCACCGCCGCCGTACCAGTTCTCCCTCTCGCTGACACCGCGCGACCTCCCCGCGATGCACGGACGCTGGTTCGAGCTTCCACCCGCGAACGTCGTCGACCTCGGCGACGTCGTCTTTCGCGGCGGCGTCGCGGTCCGCGGACGCGTCGTCGACACGAACGGTGCGCCGCGCGAGAACGTCGACGTCGAACTCCACCGCCGCGACGCGGACGGCGCAGCCGGCATGTCGACGCGATGGAGCGTGCGTGCACGTTCGGCCACCGACGGGTCGTTCGCGATCGCCGCGTCGCTGACGCCCGAAACCTGGACCCTCTCGCTCGGCGGCGCGCCGCGCGTCGCGCCGACGTCGGACCAGATCGTCCTCGCCGCGCCCGCGCACGTGCTCGACGTCGTCGTCGAGGCGGCCGTTCCGATGGCGACGATCGCGGGCGTCGTCGTCGACGACGACGGCGCGCCGCTGTCGCGAGCGAATGTCACCATCGTCGACACGCAGAACCGCCTTCGCGGTCTGACGAGCACGACCGGACGCGATGGTCAGTTCGAGATCCGTGCCCCGGCGAGTGACGTCGGCGCGCTGAAGGTCGCACTCCGCGTCGACTCCGCCGAGCACGAGCCGCTGCAGACGACGGCCGTCCACTCGTTCGGCGAGAAGGACGTGCGCCTCGTGCTCCAAAGCGGGCTTCGACTCGACGTCGTCGTGCGCCGCGCCGCCGACGGAACGCCGGTCGAGGACTTCACCGTGCGACTGCTGCCCAAACCGGGGAGTCGCGATGGCTCGTGGGGCACCGACCGCCGCGTTCGTGGTGGCCTCCGCCACGAGAACGGCATCGCGCGCATCACGGGCATTCAGCGTGGGCCGTACCTGTTGACCGTCGAGCCGCCGACGTCGACGGGGCTGTTCGGCGCCTACTTGATCGAGACCAACGTCGCCGACGGCGCGCCATCGGTCGTCGAAGTGCGGCTCGAGGACGCGATCTCGCAGCGCGTCGTCGTGACGTTCGACGACGACAGCCCGGTCGTCGGATCGGATGTCGAGTTGCAGATCGCGCCGCCCGGCGTGCCGCTCGTGGTCGACTCGTTGGCGCGCTCGATCGAGACGACGTTCGGTGTCAATCGGAGCGACGTCCTGCTCGTCGGCAGCGCGACGACGGGCGCCGACGGAAGCTGCGAGTTGCGCGGGGATCGGAGGACGACGTTCGCCGTGCGCGTGCGCGGCGAGACCCACATGGCGAAGTTGGAGACCGATGTTCGGTTCGGTGTCGTCGATCCGCTGCGGATCGTCGTGTCGCGCGGTGCGACGCTGGTCGGGCGGCTGACGCCGGTCGAGGCGCTGGCGGACTTTCGCGAGATGGCCGGGCTGCCGCGCACCGGGGCGCTCACCGAACAGCAGGTGCGAACTGCGCCGTCGGTGCATCTGCGGAGCGGAGTCGGTCGGGCGACGGTTCGCGTCCCGACGGGTTCCGACGCGAAATCGATACTTGTCGCGGAGGACGGGACGTTCGTCGTGAGCGGGATCCCGGCGGGCACGTGGGATCTGCAGCTGGTCACGTATCGCAAGACGAACCTCGGCGCGACGGGATCGAGCGCGGTGGCGCACTCCGGCATCACGTTCGCCGACGGCGAGACGAAGGAGGCGACGTTCGACATCGCGAGCCAACGGTTTGGACGGTTGCGCGCGACGGTCCTGCTCGACGGAGAGCCTTACGAGGGGGCTCTGCAGTTGCTGCGGCTCGACGAATCGGACGGCTTCGGCGTGACGCCCGACGCTGCGGGGCGGTTCGACACATTCGTTCCGCCGGGACGCTGGACGGCGATTCCGGTGCGCAAGCTGTCGGCGAGCACGTTCGCGAGGTTCACGCCGCCGGAGGTCGCGACGGTGACGCCGGGCGAGGTCGCGGAGATCACGTTCCGCGCGCAGGCGACGCACGCGAAAGTGCGCGTGGCGATGGCCGATGGTGCACCGGCGAGCCACCTGCCGGTGTCGGTGCACGACGCGGCCAGTGGGCATTCGCTGTTCGAGACGACGACGGATGCCGGCGGGGCGTGCGAGATCTGGGTGGCGCCGGGGACCTATCAGTTGCGAACGCGCGTGCGCGCGATGGTCAGCGACGAGGCGTGGACCAAGTTGCGCCTCGGCCCGCATACTCCCGCCGAGATTGAAGCCGCGATGGTGCGCCTCGGAGACGTCGCCGTCCCATCGACCGAGGCCACGCTCATCCGTCTGCCCGCGGGGTGGTGACGTTCGTCCGTTCGCCAACGTCGCGGCGCTTTCTTCGGGAAAGTGAAACAAAGGTGCCTGGCACCTTTGTTTCACTTCTCACCGCAAAGTTGAACTGCCATGCGCCAACTCTCGATCGTCGTCGTCGTTCTCGCCCTCGCCGGTTTGGTCTGGTGGCTCGCACGCGACGGCGAACGTGAGCCGCATGGCCCGGCGCCGGCAGTCGCCGAGACGCCGCGCGCTGCGCCGAACGACACCGTCGACGCCGGCGCAGCGGCGCTTCCGGGTGACGCGCCCGCAGCACGCACCGAACTCGCACCTCCGCCCGCCGACACGCCCACCACCACGCCCCCCACGAACCTGAACGCAACCGTCATCCGCGGGCGCTGCGTCGACACCAGCGGCGCGCCGATCGCCGCGGTGAAGGCACGCCTGCACGGCTGGGTCGCGAACCAACAGCGCGTCGACGCCTACCTGCGCGACCACCCGCCGATCGAATGGCGCAACCCCGACCCGCTGACGACCGGCGCCGACGGTCGCTTCGAGTTCCGCATCACGCCGCCACCGCCCTACCAATTCGCACTCGACCTCGCGCCACCGAACGGCGTCCCGATGTACGGGCGATGGAGCACGCTCGCGCCGGCGAAGGTCGTCGACCTCGGCGACGTCGTCTTCGGTGGCGGCGTCGTCGTTCGCGGACGCGTCGTCGACACGAACGGCGCGCCGCGCGAGAAGGTCGACATCGACCTCTCGCGCAGCGACGCCGACCGCGCCGAGGGAATGTCGATGCACTGGGCCGCCGTCGCGCACTCCGCCGCCGACGGCACGTTCGCGTTCGCGCATTCGTTCGCTCCCGGCACGTGGACGCTGACCGTCCGCAAGGCGACGAAGGTCACGCCGAAGTCGGACCAAGTCGTGCTGACCGCGCCCGCGCACGTGCTCGACGTCGTCGTCGAGGTCGCGGTGCCGGTCGTCACGATCGACGGAATCGTCGTCGACGAATCCGGGACGCCGGTTCGCGACGCAGACGTCGAGGTCGTCGACACACAGCGATCCGGCGACAGCGCGAGGACCCGTCGCAACGGAAGGTTCTCGATCCGCCGCGGCGGCCCGGAGACGTCGTCCGAGAAGTTCTCGCTCCACGTCTACTCCGACAACCACGAGCCGCTCGAGACGAAGGCGGTCCACACGTTCGGCGAGAAGGACGTGCGTCTCGTCCTGCGAAACGGTCTCCCACTCGAAGTCATCGCGCGCCGCGACGCCGACGGCGCGCCGGTCGAGCACTTCTCGGTCCGCCTCTTGCCGAAGCCCGGCAGCCGGTCGCGGTGGACGTCGACGGACAGCGACGTCCGCGGCGGCCACCGACACGAGAACGGCATCCTGCGGCTGACCGGCGTTCGTCGCGGACCCTATTTCGTCGTCGTCGAGCCGGCGGCGTCGACGGGGCTGTTCGGTGCGTACTTCGTCGAAGCGAACGTCGCCGACAACGCGCCGTCGGTCGTCGACGTGCGGCTCGGCCCATTGGCCGCGCAGCGCGTCGTCGTCGAACGCGCCGACGGGACGCCGGTCGCCGGCTCGGAGGTCGAATTGCTGCTCCCGACTCCGGGTGGCAGCGTGACGGTCGACTCGCACGTGCAGACGTTCGCGATGTGGTTCGCTTCGAACTACCAGAACGTGCTTCGCGTCGACGTCGCGACGACGGCTGCCGACGGCAGTTGCAGGCTGCGCGGCGGAACGGCGCCGACGTTCGCCGTCCGCGTGCGCGGCGAGAAGCACATCACGACACTCGTCGCGGACGTTCGTGTCGGCGTCGCCGACCCACTGCGGATCGTCGTGTCGAGCGGCGCCACGCTCGTCGGTCGCGTGACGCCGGTCGAGGCGGTGGCGGACTTGCGTGAGTTGGCGGCCCTGCCGCGCACCGGACAGTTGACCGACGCGCACGCGCGGCTCGCGCCGTCGGTTCAACTGCAGCGACCGGTCGAGCGAACGGAGCCGCGACTCGGTCGCGTGCGCACGATGGAACGCGTACCGGCGATGGACGCGGCGCGTCTCGCGGTTGGCGAGGACGGAACGTTCGTCATTGCCGGCATTCCGCCGGGAACGTGGGAGCTGCAGATGACTGGCTTTCGGGTGCTCGGGGGCATGGGAGACTCGGTGCAAATCGCGCTGCATCCCGGGATCGCGTTCGCCGATGGCGAGACGAAGGAGTTGACGTTCGACGTCGCGAGGGAGCGGTTTGGACGGCTGCGCGCGACGGTCGTGCTCGACGGGGTGCCCTACGCGGGCAGCGTGCAGATGACGCAGCTCGACGCGGGCGGGAGGTTTGGACTGACCGCCGACGCGGAGGGACGCCTCGACGCGCTGATCCCGCCGGGACGGTGGTCGGCGAGTCCGGGGCGGCGGCTGTCAGCGCAACGCTTCGCTCGGTTCACGCCGCCGGAGGTTGCGACGATCACGCCGGGCGAGGTCACGGAGGTCACGTTTCGTGCGCAGTCGACGCAGGCGAAGGTGCGCGTGCTGCGCGCCGACGGCGCGGCGGCGGCCGACGTTCGGCTGATGGTGCACGACGCCGCGAGTGGGAACTACTTGACCGCCGACACGACGGCGGCGGATGGGACGCTCGAGATCTGGCTCGCGCCGGGTGCGTACGAAGTGCGCGCGCAGGATGGGAGCGGCGGTCAGGTGCGCCTCGGCGACGTCACGCTGCCGGCCACCGCCGAGGTCGTGCTGCGTCTGCCGAAGTGAGTCGTTCGTGATCGTCGCTGCCGTTTCACTTTCTGTTAGGAAGTGAAACAAAGGTGCCAGGCACCTTTGTTTCACTTC
>JAEYTU010000111.1 GCA_023433825.1 Planctomycetota bacterium | reverse complement strand
CCATCGCTATCCTCCGCGCCCCGATGACCGCGACCCCGCTCCCGCAGCCCAAGCCGCGCCCGCCCGCCGTCCTCGCGGCGCCGCGGCTCGACCCCCCGCCGCGCCGCCGGCGGATCGCGCTGGCACTCGGGGCGGTCGTCGTCGCGACGGTGTTCACGTTCGCCGCTGCCGAGCTGGTGCTGCGCTCGCTCGGCGCCGGGCTGATGCCCGGCCTCGCGACGATCTACGACTGCTTCGAGAACGACGGCGACGCGCACGTCCGGCTCGTCGCGTCGTACCGGGGCACGCAGACCGTGCTCGGCCGCACGGTCCGCGTCGAGACGAACTCGCTGGGCATGCGCGACGTCGAGCACGGCCCGAAGGCGCCCGGCGAACGTCGCGTCCTCGTGCTGGGCGACTCGTTCCCGTTCGGGCACGGCGTCGAAGCCGACGAGGCGTTCCCAGCCGTGCTCGGTCGACGGCTGCAGAACTCCGGCGTCGTCGTCGGCAACGGCGGTGTGCCGGGGTTCTCGCACGGCGAGCAACTTCGCGTGCTGCAGCGCATCGCGCCGACGTTCGCGCCCGACGTCGTCGTCTCGTGCATCTACGGCGGCAACGACTTCGACGGGGAGTACTTCGGCAGCAAGCAGGCCGTCGACGGGCGCTGGTACCCCGCCCCGCTGTCCGCGCGGATGGCGGAATCGTGGCGACTGCGCCTCGCGACACGCTCGCGGGTCGCGTTCGTCGTCGAGGACTTCCTCGCGCGGACGTTCCCGGCGCTGGCGATCCAACATCACCCGACGACCGTCGGCCCCGACGATCCGCGCTACGTCGACTTCCCGCGCAAGCGCCAGTACGGGCTGTTCCTCGACGCGAAGGAACCGCCGCGCATCACCGAGCCGCTGCTGACGCGCTTTCGCGAGAACATCGCCGCACTGCGCGCCGAGGTGCCGTCGCGGCCGTTCGTCGTCGTGCTGATCCCGCACTTCACGCAGGTCCTGCCGGGGATCTACGACGGCGTGATCTCGGCCGAGCTCGGCGCCGACCCGGCGACGTTCGAGCGCGGTCTCGGACTTCGACGGATCGCGCAGCGGCTCGCTGGCGACGGCGTCGTCTGCGTCGACGTCGCCGACGCACTGCGCGCCGACTCCGATCCGGCCGCGTGCTATCTGCTGCCAGACGATCACCTGTCGCCGCGCGGCCACGCCGTCGTCACGCTCGCGATCACCGACGCGGTCCGCGCCGCGCTCGATCGCTGACTTCCTCGCCCGCGGATCGCTGTCGTCGTCGTCGCCGTTTGCCTATCGTCCCGCGCCCGCCCGCCACCGCTCGCACGAGAGAACGCGTCCTCCATGCAATACGGCTTCGTCATCGATCATCGTCGCTGCATCGGTTGTCACGCGTGCACGGTCGCGTGCAAGTCCGAGAACGAGGTGCCGGTCGGCAACTTCCGCACGTGGGTCAAGTACACGGAGATCGGCACGTTCCCGCAGGTTCGGCGCCACTTCGCCGTCTTGCGCTGCAACCACTGCACGGCCGCGCCGTGCGTGACGATCTGCCCGGTCACGGCGCTCGACAAGCGGCCCGACGGAATCGTCGACCTCGACAAGGACGTCTGCATCGGCTGCAAGGCCTGCATGCAGGCGTGTCCGTACGACGCGCTCTATCTGAACGAGGACACCGGCGGCGCCGAGAAGTGCCACTACTGCGCGCATCGCGTCGAGCAGGGCCTCGAACCGGCGTGCGTCGTCGTCTGTCCGGAGCAGGCGATCATCGCCGGCGACCTGCACGACCCGAACTCGAAGATCGCACAGCACGCGCGGATGCCCGAGGCCGTCGCGCGGCGTCCCGAACAGGGCACCGGACCGAACGTCTGGTACCTCGGCATGGATCCCGTCTCGCTGCAGCCCGGCACGGCGCGCGAGCCGGAGACCTATCTCTGGAGTGAACGCGCCGAGGCACCGCCGCCGTGGCCGGAGAGCCACACGACGTATCCGAACGCGACGACGACGCTCGACGTCCACCACCCGGTGCTGTGGGGCTGGAAGGTCTCGGCGTACCTCGTGACGAAGGGGATCGCCGCCGGTGCCGCGATGCTCGCGCCGTTCCTGCCGTGGCTCGGCGCGGGCGCGTTGGCGCCGGACACGTTCGTCCGCGCCTACCTGCCCGAACTGCTCGGCATCGTGTTCGTGACGGTCACGACCGCGCTGCTCGTCATGGACCTGAAGCGTCCAGCCAAGTTCTTCTCGTTGCTGCTGCGCCCGAACACGCGCAGTTGGCTCGTCAAGGGCGCCTGGGTGTTGATCAGCTTCTCGGGCGTCGTCTCGGCCGCGCTCGGCGCGCGCTTCCTCGGGTTCGACGCGATCGCCGACACGCTGCGTTGGGTCGCCCTGCCGCTCGGCGCCGCCGTCGCCGCGTACACGGCGTTCCTGTTCGCGCAGTGCGAGGGTCGCGATCTGTGGCAACGAACGAGCCATCTGTTGCCGCACCTGCTCGCGCAGGCCGCGATGCTCGGTGCCCTCGCGCTGCTGCCAGCCGTCCCGAGCTTGGCGCTCTCCGTCGTCGCGATCGTCGGCGCCGCCGCGCATCTGTGGCTCGGTCTCGGCGAGCGGAGCGGGCCGCACGACACCGCGAACGCGCGCCAAGCCGCGTCGCTGCTCGATCGGATCCCGGTCTGGAAGGGCGCACGCGGATCGGCGTTCCACACCGGACTCGTCCTGTCGTCGATCGCCGCCGTCGCCGCGGTCGTCGTCGTCGCGATCGGCGTCGCGTCGACCCCGTTGCTCGCCGCGTGCTTCAGCACGGCCTGCATCGGGCTGTTCTTCTACGAGCAGGCCTACGTCCGCGCCGCGCAGTTGCCGCCGCTGTCCTGACGCCGTCTCCACGCCCGGTTCGAGAATCACGATGAGTCGCAAGCCCGACGACGCGCCCCTCCCCGAAGGCATGACGGTCACCCCGCTCGCCTCGTTCCCGCCGCCGGAGCGCTGGGACGACTGGACCGAGCTCGACGCGAAGGCGTGGCCACGCCGCGTCGAGAAGCGTTACGCGCTCGTCCCGACCGTCTGCTTCAACTGCGAAGCGGCCTGTGGACTCGTCGCCTACGTCGACCGTGACGACCTGTCGATCCGCAAGCTCGAAGGGAACCCGTACCACCCGGGATCGCGCGGCCGGAACTGCGCGAAGGGCCCGGCGACGATCAATCAGGTCAACGACCCCGAGCGGATCCTGTACCCGATGCGCCGCGTCGGTCCGCGCGGCAGCGGCAAGTGGGAACGCACGACGTGGGACGAGGTGCTCGACACGTTCGCCAAGCGGATGCGGAAGGCGATCCAGGAGGACCGACGCACGGAGATCATGTACCACGTCGGTCGGCCCGGACACGACGGCTACATCGAGCGCGTGCTGCAGGCGTGGGGCGTCGACGGTCACAACTCGCACACGAACGTCTGCTCGGCAGCCGCGCGCCTCGGGTACACGCTGTGGTCCGGTCACGACCGCCCATCGCCCGACTACGAGCACGCGAAGTTCATCCTGCTGATCAGCAGTCACCTCGAGGCCGGTCACTACTTCAACCCACACGCGCAGCGGATCATCGACGGCAAGATGAACGGCGCGAAGCTGGCGACCGTCGACATTCGGCTGTCGAACACGGCGAGCATGTCGGACTGGTGGCTCGCACCGCGGCCGGGGACCGAGGCGGCGATGCTGCTCGGGTTCGCGCACGTGATCCTGCGCGACGAGCTGTTCGATGCGAAGTTCTTGCGCGACTGGGTCGACTGGCGCGGGTGGCTGCGTCACCGCGGACTCGGCGAGGACTTCGCGACGTTCGTCGCAGAGTTGACGAAGCACTACGCCGACATGACGCCGACGCGCGTTGCCGAGATCACCGGCCTCGACGCCGCGACGATCGAGGCCGTCGGCCGCGCGATCGGCGAAGCCGGCTCGGGGTTCGCGAGTCACGTCTGGCGCAACACGGCGAGTGGCAACGAAGGCGGTTGGGCCGTCGCGCGGACACTGCAGTTCGTCGGTGTGCTGGTCGGCGCCGTCGGCTCGATCGGCGGGACGAATCCCGCCGGCACGAACAAGTTCGTCGCGAAGCCGTTCGCCGTTCCGCCGCCGCAGAAGGTCTGGAGCGAACTGCTGTACCCTCGCGAATGGCCGCTCGCGCACCACGAGCTGTCGTTCCTGCTGCCGCACTTCCTGAAGGACGGTCGCGGCCGGCTCGAGGCGTACTTCACGCGCGTCTACAACCCGGTCTGGACGAATCCCGACGGCGCGCTGTGGATCGAGGTCCTGCGCGACGAGAGCCTCGTGGGTCTGCATGCTGCGTTGACGCCGACCTGGAACGAGACCGCGCAGTGGGCCGACTACGTGCTGCCGATGGGCGTCGCGACCGAGCGTCACGACCTGATGAGTCAGGAGACGCACGCGGCGACGTGGATCGGCTTCCGCCAGCCGGTGCTGCGGACGTTGAAGGAACGTCGCGGCGAGAAGGTCGAATGGACCTGGCAGGCGAATCCCGGCGAGGTCTGGGAGGAGGACGAGTTCTGGATCGCGCTGAGTTGGCGCATCGATCCGGACGGGTCGCTCGGGATCCGCAAGTGGTTCGAGTCGCCGTATCGCAAGGGCGAACGCGTGACGATCGACGAGTACTACCGGTGGATCTTCGAGAACGCCGTGCCGGGGTTGCCGGAGGCCGCCGCGAAGGACGGCACGACACCGCTCGAGTACATGCGCCGTCACGGCGCGTTCCTGATCCAGGAACGCCTGTACCGCACGCACGAGACGCCGGTGCCCGACGCCGCGCTCGCCGGAACGTCGCGCGACGAGCGAGAGGGCGTCGTCACGAAGGATGGCAAGCCGGTCGGCGTGCTCGTCGACGGCACGCCGCGCCAAGGCTTCCCGACGCCGTCGCGCCGACTCGAGATCCACTCGACCACGATGGACGACTTCGGCTGGCCCGAGTTCGCCGAACCGGTCTACGTCGAGAGTCACGTCGACGAGGCGCGGCTCGATCGCGCCGCGAACGAGTTCGTCCTCGTCTCGACGTTCCGCCTGCCGACGCTGATCCACACGCGATCGGCGAACTCGAAGTGGCTGTCCGAGCTGTCGAACACGAACCCGGTCTGGATCCATCCCACCGACGCGCAGCGGATCGGCGTCGAGACCGGCGACCTCGTCCGCGTGACGACGCGGATCGGTTGGTACGTCAACAAGGCCTGGGTCACCGAAGGTGTCCGCCCCGGCGTCGTCGCCTGCAGCCATCATCTCGGACGATGGAAGTTGAAGGGCCACGAGCACGGCGTGAACCGCTGGCAGCAGCACGAGGTCGAGTTCGTCGAGATGACGCCCGGTCGATACCGGATGCGCCGCGTGCGCGACGTCGGCGCCTTCGCGAGCACCGACAAGGACAGCGCGCGCGTCTGGTGGAGCGAGGGCGGCGTGCACCAGAACATGACGTTCCCGGTGCAGCCGGACCCGGTCTCGGGAATGCACTGCTGGCACCAGCAGGTCACCGTCGTCCCGGCGCGCTCCGACGACGAGTTCGGCGACGTCGTCGTCGACACGCGCAAGTCGATGGAGGTCTACCGCGAGTGGATGGCGCGCGCGCGACCCGCCGCCAACGGACTCCGGCGGCCGATGCACTTCAAGCGCGTGTGCCGTCCCGAAGACGGCACTTTCAAGATCTGAACGTCACGGCCGTGCGCGCCGCGCGCGCGGCACCGGCCGGCGCGCGACTCACGGTTGGATCGTCGTCGCCAGCACGCCGCCGAGGTAGATGCAGTTCTGCGACTGCGTCAGACACATGCCCTGGTTGTGGATCGTCTGACCGATCAGCGACGGGTTCGGCGGGATCTGGATCGGGACGACGAGTCCGCGACCCGCAGTGCCGACGAGGAAGATCGGCGGAGAGGGGTGCAGCAGCATGCAGCCGCTCGCGCAGCCGGGCGGACTCGGGAACGGGAACAGCGGCGGGATCGCCGGGCCGAATCCCATGAACGGGACGTCGCTACGCGCCGAGCAGAACCACGTGTACGTGATCTGCTGCGTCAGCGAGGGCGTGCCCTGCGTCGTGATCACGGAACCACCCGGACACCCGCCGCCGGGAACCGGGGCGAACTGCGCCGACGGGGCAGCGGTCAGACAGACCAAGGCGACGAGAAACGACAAGACGACGCGAAGCTGCATGGGCACGACTCCGAAGGAACCGGGGGGAGAGCGCACTGACATACCGGTTCGATGGGCCTGCGAAAACCGGCTCGGCGAACCGCCGTTCACTCGGCGGCGAGCCCGGCCGGGTTCCACGACGTCAATCGGACGCCGTTGCCGAACACGTCCAGGATCCCGATGCCGCCGTGCGGAACGTCGAGGCTGAGACCACGCGACAGGCGCATTCCGATCATCGCCGCCGTGAATCCGGACATCAGCGACCCAGGCAACACGATCGCGTAGGTCTTGCCGATGCTGTCCGACGCGATCTCGGTCCACCAACTGAGCATCCGTTCGACCGCTGTGCCGAGGCTCTCACCGCCCGGTGGCGTGATCTCGCCGAACGCCTGGAAGAACTCGCGCAGACCGTCGGGGTCCTCGTGGACGAGCTCGTCCCAGGGCCGCCCTTGCCACTCCCCCATCGATTGATCGCGCAGCCGCCGCTCGAGCACGACGGTGACGCCCTTCTCGGCGGCGATCGCCTGCGCCGGTTGGTCGCATTGTGGGACGTCCGCCGCATAGATCGCGTCGAGGGTGATCGGCTTCAGCGCGCGCAACCAGTCGGCGACCTGTGCCCGGCCGCGGCGACTCAGACTCGCCGGCGCGGCACCGACGGCGCGACCGCGATGGGCTTCGTCCAGTTCGGGATGCCGCAGCAGAACGAGGCGGCAGAACTCGGTCACGTCGGGCAGCATCGCGGCGAAGACTCGACGTCCGCTCGCACGGAGTCAATCGTGCAGCCGGAACCATCGCGGCCGATGCCGGGGTAGAGTCCCGCACCCTTCCCGCGATGTCCGAGCCCCTGATCCCGCATTCCGTCTCCGTCGTCCTTCCCGCCTACAACGAGGAAGCAGGCATCGAGCGGGCCGTGCGTGCAGTCCTCGACTACATGCCGACCGACTTCGCGGACTGGGAATGCGTCGTCGTCGACGACGGCTCGCGCGACAAGACGCCGGCGATCCTCGCGCGACTCGCTGCCGCCGAGCCGCGGCTGCGCGTCGTCACTCACGAGACGAACCAGGGCTACGGCAGGGCGCTTTCGAACGGCTTCGCGGCGGCGACGAAGGAGCTGGTCTTCTTCACCGACGGCGACGCGCAGTTCGACATTCGGGAACTCGGGACGTCGGTGCGCATGCATCGCGAACGCGGCGTCGACGCGTTGTTCGGGTTCCGCGTCTACCGCTACGACTCGGTCCTGCGC
>JAEYTU010000072.1 GCA_023433825.1 Planctomycetota bacterium | reverse complement strand
GGTCACGACCGTGAACCGATCGAGTGGGATTCGCGTCGTCACGTCGCGCAGGTTGTTCTGCCGTGCGCCGCGGATCTCGATGTGCGTCTGCGGCGCGCGCCGCTCGCGCGAACGCGACGCCGAACGCGGGATCTCGTACTCGCCGCGCAGCGCCTTGCCGGTCGGCGACGCGTCGACCTTCGCGACGGCTTCCGGCGTGCCCTCGGCGACGAGTCGTCCCCCACCGGACCCGCCGTCGGGGCCGAGTTCGATCAGGTGATCGGCGCAGCGGACGACGTCGAGGTTGTGCTCGATCACGAGCACGGTGTTGCCGCCGTCGACGAGCCGCTGCAGGCAGTCGACGAGGCGGTGCACGTCGGCGAAGTGCAACCCGGTCGTCGGCTCGTCGAGCAGGTACAGCGTTCGTCCGGTCGCCGGGCGCTGCAGCTCGGTCGCGAGCTTGATCCGCTGCGCCTCACCGCCGGACAGCGTCGTCGACGGCTGTCCGAGCTTCAGGTACCCGAGTCCGACGTCGACCAGTGCCGCGAGCGGGCGTTGCAGCTTCGGCAGCGCGCCGAAGAACTGCAGCGCCTCTTCGACGGTCATCTCGAGCACGTCGTGGACGTTCTTCCCCTGCCACGTGATCTCGAGCGTCTCTGGGTTGAAGCGTCGCCCCTGGCAGTCCTCGCACAGGATCTCGACCGGCGCGAGGAACTGCATCTCCAACGTCTGCAGCCCGGCACCGGAGCAGGTCTCGCAGCGGCCGCCGTGCACGTTGAACGAGAACCGACCCTTCTCGTACTGGCGCAGGCGTGACTCCGGCAGCAGCGCGAACAGGTCGCGCACGTGATCCCAGAGTCCGGTGTAGGTGCCGGGATTGCTGCGCGGCGTTCGGCCGATCGGCTGCTGGTCGATCTCGACGACCTTGTCGATCAGCGGCAGCCCGTCGATGCCGTCGTGTTCGCCGGGGACGTCGAGTGCGCCGTGCAGATGACGGCGGAGTGCCGCGCGCAGGACGTGATGGACGAGCGTCGACTTGCCGGATCCGGAGACGCCGGTCACGGCGACGAGGCGGCCGAGCGGGATCGCGACCGTGATGTCGCGCAGGTTGTGGTGGCGCGCACCGCGCACGACCAACGCGCCGAGGTCGGCGTTGCGCCGCGTCGTCGGGACCGGGATCCGCAGGCGACCGGACAGGTAGGCACCGGTCGACGAGTCCGGCGTCGCCTCGACGACGTCGGGCGTGCCGACCGCGACGAGTCGGCCGCCGTGCACGCCGGCGCCGGGTCCGATGTCGACGACGCAGTCGCTGGCGCGGATCGTCTCCTCGTCGTGTTCGACGACGCAGACCGTGTTGCCGCGATCGCGCAGCGCGAACAGCGTGTGCAGCAAGCGCTGCTGGTCGCGTGCGTGCAGTCCGATGCTCGGCTCGTCGAGGACGTACAGGATCCCGCGCAGCCCGGCGCCGACTTGCGCGGCGAGACGGATCCGCTGCGCTTCGCCGCCGGACAGCGTGTCGGCGCGGCGATCGAGCGTCAGGTAGCCGAGTCCGACCTCGAGCAGGAACGTCAGCCGTTGGCGGATCTCGCGCAGGATCGCCTCGCCGATCGCGGCCTCCGCACCGTGCAGGACCAGTGCGGCGAAATACGCGTCGAGCTCGCCGACGGTCGTCGCCGTGATCTGCGGCAGCGTTCGTCCGTCGAACGTCACGTGGCGCGCGACGCGTCCGAGCCGCGTGCCTTCGCATTCCGGACACGCGACGGCGGCGCGCAGCCGGTCGAGGTGGCGCGCGCTGCTCGGCCGGTAGATCGACTCGAGGTGCGGGATCATCCCCGGCCACGCGCTGCGGTCGCGACCTTCGGCCGTGTACGAGCTGCCGCCGGACTTCCAGCGGAACTCGAACGTCTTCGTCCCGCTGCCGTGCATCAGCACGCGGCGTTGCTTCGCGGTCAACTTCTGCCACGGCGTGTCGACGTCGAAGCCGTACTCCTTGCCGACCAGCGCGATGTGGTCGAGGCCGAGCCGGCCGTAGACGAGCTTGCCGTCGGCGGTCAGGCACGCGAGCGCGCCGTCGCGCAGCGACTTCGTCGCGTCGCGGACGAGCAGCGCTTCGGCGAAGTCGTGGACCTCGCCGAGACCGTCGCACTTCGGACACGCGCCAGCCGGGCTGTTGAACGAGAACAGCCGCGGCTCCATCTCCGGGATCGCGCCGTGACCGGCCGGGCAGGCGCGCTGCGTGCTGTACAGGCGTTCGCCGGTCTCGTCGGTCACGACGACGAGTCCGTCGCCGAGGGTCAGCGCCTGTTCGACGGCTTCGGCCAGACGCGACGCCTTGTCGGGCTCGACGCGCAGCCGGTCGACGACCAGTTCGATCGTGTGGATCTTGTAGCGCTCGAGCCGGATGTCCTCGTCGAGCCGGCGAAGGTCACCGTCGATCCGCGCGCGAACGAACCCGCGGGTCCGGAAGTCGGCGAGCTCGGCGCGGTACTCACCCTTCCGTTCGCGGACGACCGGGGCCAGGACGTGCACCTGCCGGCCGGCGAACTCGGTGGCGATCGACGCGACGATCCGATCGACGGACCAGTTCTCGATCGCGGCGCCACATTCGGGGCAAGCCGGGACGCCGAGCCGCGCCATCCAGAGCCGCAGGAAATCGAGGATCTCGGTCTGCGTCCCGACCGTCGACCGCGGGCTTGCACCGACCGACTTCTGATCGATCGAGACCGTCGGGGAGAGGCCCTCGACGTGGTCGACCTTCGGCTTCTCCATCCGCCCGAGGAACTGGCGGGCGTAGCTCGACAGGCTCTCGAGGAACCGCCGCTGCCCTTCCTGATAGATCGTGTGGAAGGCGAGGCTCGACTTGCCGGATCCGGAGACGCCGGTGAAGGTCGTCAACGAGTCGCGCGGGAACTCCAGGTCGATCCCCCGCAGGTTGTGCTCCCGCGCCCCTCGGACAACCACGGATTCCGTCTGTCTCACCATCCAGTTCGACCGGACCGCGGCTCGGCGGCCCCCAGTTGAGGGCGAGCAAGATAGCAAACGACCGACGGCGCGTCGTCAGGCCTGCGGGCCGGATTCGACGCGCCGTCGGTCGTGCGGTGTCGCGGACGTCCGGCCGTTACCCGGCGGACGCTGCGGCGGACT
>JAEYTU010000004.1 GCA_023433825.1 Planctomycetota bacterium | reverse complement strand
GGACCATGCTGCGACTACCTCTCGGACTTGGCTCGGAACTCGATGAAAGCCCTTCATCGAGACCGGACCCGACCCGGGTTGAGTGCGTCGCGGGACTTCCGGCAGGATCAGCCGCTCACAGCGTCTTCGGTTTCCCGAAGACCTGGGCGAACACGTCGACGAAGCGGTCGACGTAGTGCACCGTCAGGCCGCGCAGCAGCTCCGGCTTGACCTCTTCGACGTCGGGCCGGTTCTCGGCCGGCAGCAGCACACGCTTCAGTCCCATCCGCTTCGCGGCGAGCAACTTCTCGCGAACGCCGCCGATCCGCAGGACTTCGCCGACGAGCGTCAGTTCGCCGGTCATCGCGAGATCCTTCGGGCACCGCTTGCCGAGCAGCAGTGACACCAGTGCGACGGCGATCGTGATCCCGGCGGACGGTCCGTCCTTCGGGATCGCGCCGGACGGGAAGTGGACGTGGAAGTCGCTCGTGTCGAACTTCTCGACCGAGATGCCGAACGACACGGCGTGGCTCTTCAGGTAGCTGAGCGCAATCCGGCACGACTCCGACATCACCGAGCCGAGGCTGCCGGTCAGCGTCAGCCCGCCCTTTCCGGGCATCGCTGCGACTTCGATGAACAGCACGTCGCCGCCGTGCGGCGTCCACGCGAGGCCCTGCACGACGCCGGGGTCGAGGACCTTCCGTCGCTCCTCGTCGGTGTAGCGCGGCTGGCCGAGCAACGCCGGGAGGCTCGCGATCGACAGACGACCTGGCAGCGGCGTCCCCGACGCGACCGCCATCGCCGTCTTGCGGCACAGGCGAACGATCTGCTTCTCGAGCCCGCGCACTCCGGCCTCCCGCGTGTAGAGCTGGACGATCTCGCGCAGCACCGGCTGCGGGACCTGTAGCTGTGAACGCTGCAGCCCGTGCCGTTCGAGTTGCTTCGGCAGGATGTGCCGCGCGGCGATCTGCACCTTCTCCGCCGTCAGGTAGCCGGGGATCTCGATGATCTCCATCCGATCGCGGAGCGGTTCGGGGATCTGCGGCAGTGCGTTCGCCGTCGCGAGGAACAGGACGCGCGACAGGTCGAACGGCACGTCGAGGTAGTGGTCGAGGAACGCGTGGTTCTGCTCCGGGTCGAGCACTTCGAGCAACGCCGACGATGGGTCGCCACGGAAGTCCGAACCGAGCTTGTCGATCTCGTCGAGCAGCAGCACTGGGTTGTTCGTGCCGCTCGCCTTCAGCCCCTGCAGGATCCGTCCCGGCATCGCGCCGACGTAGGTGCGGCGGTGGCCTTTGATCTCGGCCTCGTCGCGCAGACCGCCGAGCGAGAACCGCCAGAACTGCCGCCCCATCGCGCGCGCGATGCTGCGCCCGAGGCTCGTCTTGCCGACGCCGGGCGGACCCGCGAGGCACAGGATCGACCCGGCGTGATTCGGCTTCAGCTTGCGAACGGCGAGGAACTCGAGGATCCGTTCCTTGACCTCCTCGAGGCCGAAGTGGTCGGACTCCAACACGGCGCGCGCGTGCGCGATGTCCTCGTCGTCGACGCTCGACTTCGACCACGGCAGCGTGACGAGCCAGTCCAAGTAGTTGCGCAGCACGCTGTACTCGGCCGACTCGGACGGCGTCGTCTTCAAGCGCTGCAGTTCGTCGTCGGCGCGCGTCTTCGCGGCGGCCGGCATCCCGGCTTGTTCGATCGCCGTCTCGAGCCGCTGCAACTCGGCCTGCCGCGCATCGGTCTCCTCGCCGAGTTCGCGGCGGATGATCTTCAGCTGCTCCTTCAGGAAGAAGTCCTTCTGCGCCTTCTCGACCTTCTGGCGAATCTCCTCCTGGATCCGATTGCCGAGCTCGGCGAGCTCCAACTCGGCGAGCACGAACTCCAGCGCGAGATCGAGCCGTTCCGAGACGTCGGCCGCCTCGAGGATCCGTTGCCGTTGCCCGATGTCCTTCAGGAAGTAGCTGCCGGTGAAGTCGGCGAGTTGCTCCGGCTGATCGAGGTTCAGCACGATCGTGCTGAACTCCTCGCCGTAGCCCTGCGTGACCTCGGCGACGCGGTTCAACGCCTGTTGCAGCCGTCGGAACACGGCCTCGGCGCGCTTGCCGGATGCCGGCAGGTCGTCCTGCGGCTTCGTCTTCGCGACGAGCATCGGCTTGCGACGCGCCCAGCGTTCGACGCGCGCGCGACGCAGTCCTTGGCACATCGCCGACGAGTTGCCGTCGGGCAACTTCAGCACCTTCAGGATCCGAGCGATGACGCCGACCTCGTAGAAGTCGTCGGCGCCCGGATGCTCGATCGTCGGGTCCTTCAGCGTCAGCAGCAGCAGGTGGCCGTTGTGGCTCTCGGCCTTCGCGACGATCTCGCGCGCCCGCGGCGTGTCGAGCAGGATCGGCATCATCAGATTCGGGAACGGCACCGCGCGTCGCAGCGGCAGGACGAAGAGCGTGTTCGGCAGGTTCTCGCGAACCTGGATCACGCCGGCCTCGCCGGACCCGCCGAGCACGATCGACGGCGCCGGCGCCTCTGCCGGCGCCGGGGCCGGAGCGGGTGCCGGTCCGCTGCCGTCGCCGTTCTCGCCGTTGCCTGCGCCTCCGCTGCCTCCGCTGCTCCCGCTGCTCCCGCTGCTTCCGCGACTTCCGCTGCCGCCGGCGGGCGGCTTCTTGCCCCCCGCGCCGTTCTTGCCGTTCACGCTCATGAGGCCGCGGTTGTAGCGCAGTCGTCGGTTGCCTCAACCATTCGGGGCGCCGACGCGCGACCAGCCCCGCGCTCGCGCGACGCCTGCTGCCCAGAAGCGTTCGAGGCGCTCGCGATCGAGTCGATCCGGCATCGGCGCGATCCGCTCGGCACCAGGCGCCGCCGCGGCCAGGACCGACGTGTCGCCGAGTCCGAGTCGCGCGACCTGCATCGCGCCGACGGCGGTCGTCTCCAGCTCGGCAGGTCGCACGACGTCGACGCCGGACAGGCTCGCCTGCAACTCGAGCAGCAGCCGGTTCGCCGCCGCACCGCCGTCGACACGGAGTTCGGTGAACGCGCGCTCGGTCGCGCGTTCGATCGCGCGTTGAACGTCGAGGATCTGCAACGCGATCGCCTCCAACGCCGCGCGCGCGATGTGCGCCTTCGTCGTGCCGCGCGTCAGTCCGAGGATCGCACCGCGCGCGTCGGCGTCCCAGTGCGGCGTCCCGAGTCCGGCGAACGCCGGCACGACGACGACGTCGCCCGAATCGGGGACGCTGCGGGCGAGTGCTTCGATGTCGGCGGAGGTCGCGAACAGACCGAGCTCGTCGCGCAGCCATTGCACGAGCGCACCCGCGACGAGCACGCTGCCCTCGCTCGCGTAGTGCAACGTCGTGCCGATCCGCCACGCGATCGTCGCCAGCAACCCGTCGCGCGCGATCGGTCGCTCGGTGCCGCACTGCATCAACAGGAACGCGCCGGTGCCGTAGGTGCACTTCGCAGTGCCCGGCGTGTGACAGCCTTGACCGAACAGAGCCGCCTGTTGGTCACCGAGCACGCCGCGGATCGGCCACCCCGTCGCAGCGACGCTGCCGAAGTCCCCGGCCGACGCGCGAATCTCGGGCAAGCACGCGCGCGGGACGCGGAACAGGCGCAGCAGTTCGTCGTCGTAGTCGCCGGTCGCGAGATCGACGAGCGACGTCCGGCTCGCGTTGCTCGCGTCGGTCGCCGTGACCGCGCCGCCGGTCAACCGATGCACGAGGAACGCGTCGATCGTCGTGGCGACGACGTCGCCACGTTCGGCGGCCGCGCGCGCGCCGGGAACGTGGTCGAGCAGCCACGCGATCTTGGCGGCCGAGAAGTACGGATCGAGCGGCAGGCAGGTCTTCGCAGCGACGGCGTCGGCGACGCCGGTCGCGCGGAGTCGCCGCAATTCGTCGGCGGTTCGCCGGTCCTGCCAGACGATCGCGCGATACAGCGGTCGACCGGTCGCGCGCTCGATCAGGACGACGGTCTCGCGCTGATTCGTGATGCCGACCGCGGCGATTGGCGGCGCGCCGCCGGCCGCGTGCGCCTCGACCGCGGCGGCCCATTGACCGTCGAAGATCGCGTCGGCGTCGTGTTCGACCCAGCCCGGGCGCGGGTAGTGCTGGGGCACCGGACGCGAAGCGCGCGCGAGAACGGTGCCGTCGGCGGCGAACAGGATCGCGCGACTGGACGTCGTTCCCTGATCGAGAGCGAGGATGGCGGCCATGGTCCGCACGATGCGCGCGGCGCCCATGAAAGACATCCGGGAGCCGTCCCTGCCTGCCCCAGAAAGGAACGACCCCCGGAATCGAAACTCATCGTGTCGACGTGCGCGCAGGCGCGGTCGTCGTCACGCCACTTCCTTGTCAATTCGAGGGCCACGCCGCGGGAAATCGTGCGGTGCGAACTGACAACGACTTACGACGGCTTGAACGGCGCACGCAGTACCGCCTTCGCACGAGCGTGCAAGAACTGCACACCCGTCACCGCCACGTCAGGCCGGCGTCTCGGGCTCCCGTTCCGAGAGCTTGCTGTACAGCGTCCGCCGCGAGATCCCGAGCAGGCGCGCGGCCTCCGCCTTGTTGCCGCCGGCGACGCGCAGCGCCTCCTGGATCGCAGCCGCTTCGAGACGTCCGAGGTCGAGCGTCCCGGTCCCGGCCAGCTTCGGCTCCGGTGTCAGTTGCTCGGGACCGATCGTCGAACCGGTGCTGAGTGCGTCGAGGCGCAGGATCTCGTTGCGCAGCTCGCGCAGGTTGCCCGGCCAGTCGCGTCGCTGCAGCGCCGTCCGACACGCATCGGTCAACGTGCGCGACTCGCCGCCGCGAGCGAGCGCGGCTTGCCGCAGGAAGTGGTCGGCCAGCAGCGGGATGTCGTCGCGGCGTTCGCGCAGCGGCGGCAGTTCGACGACGACGACGGCGAGTCGGTAGTACAGGTCGTGCCGCATCCGACCGGCGTCGACGGCCTGCGACGGGACGCGATTGCTGGCTGCGACGATGCGCAGGTCGACGCGCTCCCCGCGGTCGCCGCCGACCGGACGCACGATGCCGTCCTCCAGGAACCGCAGCAGTTTGGCCTGCAGCTCGAGATCCATCT